>DATGCB010000180.1:0-13212 GCA_035312365.1 Eudoraea sp.
AAAACAATCCGCTGTCAGGATCCAGAAAATCCTTTATGCAAACATCGAGCAATTCCTTTGAACTAAATAACCACCTGTCGTCCATGGTTACTTCGTACAACTTAAGAAAAGCCTCTGCAACTGAGACATAATCCTCTAAAAATCCATTGATCGTACTTTCCCCGTTTTTATGGTTGTGATAGATGCTTCCATTTTCACTTATGAGGTGTTTCTGAATAAATTCGGCATTTTTTAAGGCCAGGTCCAGGTAGCCCGCTTCGCCCAGATACATGTGGGCATCGAGCAATCCCGAGAGCATCAGGCCATTCCAGGAAGTCAGAATTTTATCATCCAATCTCGGTTTGTTTCGTTTGGCCCTGACCGCGTATAAAAGATTTTTGGAATCTTTAATGAGCGTCTCCAGGGCTTCGACGGCCATGTTGTGTTTTTTGGCTATTTCCTCATCCGTGGCATCGCGAATCAATACGTAATTCCCGTGTTCCCACAACCCATAGTTATTGATATTGTAATACGATTTAAATACGTCGTAAGAATCGCCGAGTAATTGTTGCAATTCCTCTTGCTGCCATACATAATAGGCTCCTTCCTGCAGTTCCGACAATTCATTTAAACTATCAGCGTCCAGGGAAGAGTAAAAGCCATAACTGGTGTCCATCAACTCTGTTTGTACAAATGCAATAGTCTCTTCCACGACATTTCTGTACAAAGGATTTCCCGTTGCGGCATATGCTTCGGCATACAGGCTGACCAATTGGCCGTTGTCATATAACATCTTCTCAAAATGAGGAATATGCCATTTGGTGTCTACGGAATATCTTGAAAATCCACCGCCAATATGATCAAAAACTCCACCGTAGGCCATTTTTGTCAAGGTTGTGTTTACGTAGTCAAGCACCTTCTCATCCTTCAATGCCGTGCCATAATGCAGGAGAAAATTCAAATTGGCAGGCATCATAAATTTTGGAGCACGGTTATAACCTCCTAATCTGTGGTCAAAATATTGAGACCATTTATTCAGGGCGACTTCCAAATTTTCCCGGGTCATTTCAGGGGCATCCTTTGGTAGTTCCACCAGGTTGACGGCTTTGATCCCTTCTTCCAGACTTTGGGCATACCCCATTACTTTTTCGGGGTCATTTTGATATAATTCTTGAAGTTGGTCCAACACTTTCATCCAGGCTGCTTTCTGCACATAAGTAGCCCCCCAGAAGGGACGGCCATCTGGCAGGGCAACAATATTCAAAGGCCAGCCTCCGCTGCCTGTCATCATCTGCAGGGCATCCATGTAAATATGGTCTATATCGGGCCGTTCTTCCCTATCGATTTTGATATTGATAAAATGGGCGTTCATAATCTCAGCCACCTCCTCGTCTTCAAAACACTCCTTTTCCATTACATGGCACCAATGGCAGGCCGCATACCCAATGCTAACAAGGATCAATTTGTTTTCTTTCCTGGCCCTGGCAAGTACCTCCGGACGCCAGGCTTCCCAGTTCACTGGGTTGTGTGCATGTTGTAAGAGATAAGGACTGGTTTCCTGAATCAGTGCATTGGTATATTTGTGTGACATGGGTTCAGTTTTTTGGGTACTGCCCCTTAGCGGAAGGAGAAAAATTAAACAGATAAGAAGGCGTTTCATGATCCCCAAAGATAGGTGGATTGAAGGCAAAAAAAAAGCGCCTCAAGGGCGCTTTCAGATCCTGGCTGACCTGTGTGTTATTTTACTTCAAAGGTAATTTTCACATTCACCCTATAATTGTTAATCTCCCCGCCACTGACAGTCGCGCTTTGCTCTTTGATATAAACGGATCGGATATTATCTACGGATTTTGAGGCCTGGGCAACCGCTTTTTTTGCTGCATCTTCCCAACTCTTGTCCGAATTTGCCAATAGCTCTATTACTTTTAAAACTGCCATATTACTTGTGTTTTTAGATTTTGATTAATGTAACAAATAAAAACTGAACGTCCAAGAAAATGCCCTGGTTTAACCGTTAAGAGCCACCACTTCCCGTACCTTGTCGCCCATCATATTTTTTAACATATTTTCAATGCCATTTTTAAGCGTAAAGGTGGAGGATGGGCAACCGCTGCAAGCTCCCTGCAGGATTACCTGTACTGTTTTGCTTTCGGCCTCATAGGACTTGAAGAGAATATTTCCGCCATCACTGGCCACAGCCGGTTTTACATATTCCTCCAGGATGTCGATGATTTCCCTGGTGGTATCATCCAACTCTTCGTTACTTGCAAAGGCAGCGCGCTGTTGCTCTTTTTGTAACGCCACACTATCCGCAGATACTGCCACTTTTCCCTCAGCTATAAAATCCCGGATCAATTCACGCAATTCCATGGTGACCTCATTCCATTCCTTCATGTCATACTTGGTGATGGAAACGTAATTCTCATCCATAAAAACTTCCTTTACAAAGGAAAGCTGGAAGAGCGCCGTTGCCAGTTCCGAGACCGCAGCTTCATCAATATTTTTAAACTCAAAGGGGGTGGGTACAATCCTTTGGTTGGCAACAAATTTAAGTACTGCCGGATTGGGGGTTACCTCAGCATATATGGTAACCGGTGTCTTTTTGGGGCCTTCGTCAGCCAGTACTACGGGCGCCCCTGAATTTAAGTATTCTACCAGCTGCTGGGCTACTTCATCCTTAACATCGGCCCATTCAACGATATCAAAACGTTCCAGGGCAATAAAATTCCCGGAAATATATACAGTTTTAATAAAGGGCAGATAAAATAATTGCTGGGCTAACGGAGAACCCTTGGCATCATCAATATTTGCATATTCATAATTCTTCCCCTGGGCAAAAAAATGATTGGTTTCAAATTTTAAAATTGACGGATTACTGGTTTCCACCACGGTGATCACAAACTCCTTCATAGTTCCTGTTTTAAGCAAAAATACAACCATTTTCCCAGTTTGGCGATATATAATAATGTTGCATTTCGTCCGTTATACTTTATATTTGATCGACATGGCAACAAACAGCCCTATATCCTAGATGAAAAGATTCCTAATTATTTTGGTTGCATGCTTCACCTATTGGATCTCTGGAGAAGCCCAGGAGGGAATTCCGGTATACTTTGATTATTTATCAGATAATTACTATCTGGTGCACCCCTCGATGGCAGGAATAGGAGAAGGGGGTAAAGTGCGGCTGACCGCTAGAAAACAGTGGTTCAGTGTGGATGAAGCACCTAACTTACAAACATTAAATGCCCATTATCGCATTGCAGAAAGTAACAGTGGGGTTGGGGCCATCATCTTTAATGATGCCAATGGGTATCATTCCCAAACAGGGATAAAGCTTACCTATGCCCACCATTTGCGCTTTGGTGAGGATATAAGGATATTAAACCAGTTGTCATTTGGCATGAGTGCAGGATACATTCAAAGCAGCCTGGATGAAACAGAGTTTCGTTCGGTAATACCGGATCCGATCATCACGGGCACCAAAAACAGTGTTGGCTATTTTAATGTCGATTTTGGAATGTCTTACAATTATATGGAGTTTTATGCGCATGCTTCCGTTTTGAACGGACTTGGCAGTGGAAGGGATCTGTACACCGCCATTGAATTCGATAATCTCAGGAGGTATTTATTTTCTGTGGGCTATGTTTTTGGTAAAAGTGAATGGCGCATTGAACCTTCTGTTTTATTTCAGCTTACGGAATTCACCAAGGAAGAAACCGTGGATATCAATGCCAAGGTATACAGGGATGTAAGTTTTGGTACCGTATGGGGTGGACTGTCTTATAGAAGGAGCTTTGACGGAGCCCAATTCCAGACCAATGGCACTTTTGGGGAACAACGGCTGCAGTTGTTTACACCCATTGTGGGGGTCAACATCAACAGGTTCATGGTCTCCTATAACTATTCCTATCAATCGGGGGATATTAGGCTCGATAATGGGGGATTTCATCAAATAACCCTCGGATATAACTTTGGTCCTGAACGGGAAAACAGGTATGACTGTTATTGTCCTGCCGCCAATTACTAAAAACAAAGGGCCTGTCTTTTAGAGACAGACCGCCTTGCCAACCAACCAAACCTTATCTCATTGGGTACCGATCATCAGCGAATGATAATTAGTTTCCGCCTGCAGCCCACAGTCTACCGGCTATTGTACTCTTTTTAACATTTTACCACTAATCCCACGAGTAATTCTTCCTTGCTGCCTGACGCTGAATGGCACTTAACATCGCATTTTCCAATTCACCGGCTTCATCCTTTTGATTTTCGGAAATATAGGCTTCACGCCTTGCATTGGTCGCCTGAATCTCCTTTTGAATGGCCTTGCGCTCAGCTTTTTTCTCGATGATGTAGGTTTCCATTTCGTCAACGGACTTGCCCTTGAGTTCCGCGGGGAGCTGATCCTTCTTTAGTTGTGAAATATCAAATTCCAGATCATCTGAGGCATCCACCAGGTCCCAGGACGAATTTTTATAAAGTCGCGAACTCTTGCTAACTGCCCGTTTAATCGCTACAGCCTCTTCCATTGCCATGGCATTCGCATCCTGGGCCGATTGTAATTCCATTTTGGCGGTACCCCTGGCCCCATAGGAAATATAGGTCCTGTTTAACCTGGCGTTCAGTTTTATTATGATATCGTCATAAGGGGTATTGATATGGACTATGTGCCTGTTGTGGTCAATGGCCATATATTCGCCACCGGTCAGCATGGCCCCTTTTTTCCAATCAGTGTTGATGCCCTGTTGATAATTGCCACAGAAAATGGTGTTCACAATTATATCCTTTTCCCGGGCGTTGGTTACCGCATCTCGATAGTCTAATTTACCCTGGGTAAAAGGCTCATTGCCGGCAATAAAGATCATCTTCAGATGGTCATTATTTTTGCCCCAGTCGAGCTGATTCAGGGAAGTCTGGATGACGGTACCGCAGAATTCTTCACCTCCATTCGTCGTAAGGGAAAACAATTTTTCTGAAATTTCATCCAGATCACCTGTAAATCCGATCACCTGCTGTACATATCCTTCCCGTGAAGAGAGGTTGTCGTTTCCGTATTGATACAACGCAATTTGCAACCCGGGTCGTCCCTCATTACCGCATTTGGCGGCAGTGAACTTGTTTACAATATCCCATAATTGTGCTTTGGCCTGATTAATAAGACCATCCATACTATTGCTGGTGTCTAACAACAGGGCAATTTTCACAACATTGTTTGAAGTCTTGTCTTCCTTAATTTTGGTCTCAGCCAAAATAGCGTCATGACCTTCCTTTTCTGATTTTAATCCACATCCGTAGGTGGATCCGATGGCAAGGATGAATAGTGCCAGACCAAAAAATTGTTTAACGTGTTTCATTATTGTGCTTTTTAAATTTTTGTTCATTTACGGCTAAAAGTATCCTCAAACTTTTTCAAAAAAAAGTGGGAATGAGGGAAACGGCATTTCCTGTGAGGCAACTGCGGGTGCTAGTGCTTAAAGTGGAAGAATGTGGTTGTTTGGTACACTTTCTGGCGTATTGAGCATTTTTTAATACCGTTTAAATCAACTAAGTTTATCTTGAATTAAGCAGCTAATGAGAAGGTCTCACTACATAATCACCCTGGTATTGCTTTGGGCTTTTCCTGTGCATTCACAAATACAGGAAGAACGTATCAACCTGCAGATAAATGGCTCTGTTATGGTGAAAGAAAGCCGCACGCCCATGTCTGGTGTTGAAGTATTCACAGACAAAGGTGCCTATGCGGTGACCAATGCATTGGGTGAATTTGAGATTGACGCAGCGGTTGGGGATGTGCTAACTATTGAAAGTCCGGACATGGAAACTGTGCGGTATCGCATTAAAAATGAAGATGATATCAGCATCATGGTGGATAGGTACCCTCAAAGCAGGTCAGGGCCAATCGGAAATAGTACATCCGGGGTCTCCATGTACCAGGCGTATCTGGATTCTGCCAATTATTACAGGAAAAAGGATATTGCGAAAAGCATTGATTTTGTAGCCCAATCCATTGCCCAACTAGGGAGGAGAGGCAATAAACAGGAACTTTCAAAGTCATTGACTGCACTGGGTGAGATCTACCAATACCATAAACAATACGATCTTGCCATAGATAATTATGAGGATGCCCAGGAGGCCCATAAAACTTCCCGCACTGCATTATTGCTAGGTAAAGTGTATCTCCTGAACGGGGATCCGGAAGCATCGGAAAGGGTATTGACACCATTGTTAGAGATCAGTGATCTGGTGCCATATCAACGGATAACCCTGTATGAAACCCTGGGGGATGCATTTAAGGAGAAGGGGCAGACAGACAGAGCCATAGCGTTTTATGAAGAGGGACTTCTCATTGCCCGAAAAAACCAGATTGCTCCCAAACTTCCGGATCTCAACTCTAAGATAGCCGATGCCTATGCAAGTACCAACAGGCTACAGGAAGCAGAAGCATTCTATGGAAGTTCGCTGGCACAGGCCAATAGGCAAGCCCCACAAAGAGCGGTACAGGAAAAAGAGAAAGTGGCGGATTTCTACAATCAACGAAGCCAGTATAACGAAGAAATAGCACTGAGAAAGAAAAGCCTTAGTGAGCTAAATAACCTACCCGCCCCCGTGGCAAAGAACGAAAAATCCGCGCAAGAGGCAGATTCTATTACCGCCCAGCGGATCAATTATAAGATTGGTAGTGCCTTTATTGCGCAGGACAAGTATGATGAGGCCATTCCCTATTTGGAAGAGAGTATAAGAAAAGCAGACGATGACGATGATCTCATCGTACAGAAAGATGCCACCCGTAAATTATCGGAAGTGTATAAACAGCAGGGCGATTTTACCAAAGCTCTTGAAACCTATCAAAAATACGTCGCTGTGGTGGATACGCTGTATATCAGGAAGGAACAGGAAATCGCCAGGGCTTCCAGGTTTAACAGGGAGATTGCTTTAAAGCAGAGCCGCATTACAGGACTTGAGCAGGAACGCGAACTCTCCCAAAGTAAATATGATCTTGCCCTTACGGAGCAGCAACTTTTCCTGGAAAGCAGTAAACGCAAGAACTGGGTGATCTATTCCCTGATCCTCGGGATGCTCCTCACCGGATTGGCCGCCTTTTTCTTTTATCGCAGCAACAGGCAACAAAAATTGGCCAACAACCTTTTGGCATTAAAGTCACTTCGATCTCAAATGAATCCCCATTTTATATTTAACGCCCTGAATTCTGTAAATAACTATATTGCGAAAAGTGATGAACGAAGCGCCAATAGGTATTTGAGTGAGTTTTCTACCCTTATGAGGGCGGTTCTGGAAAATTCTGAGGAAGATTTTATCCCGTTATCCAGGGAAGTGGAATTGCTGGAGCTTTATGTTAAACTGGAACATTCCCGTTTTCCGGAAAAATTTGATTACCAAATGAACATTGAAGAGGATCTTGATATTGAAGCCTTCCAGATTCCGCCAATGTTGTTGCAACCCTATATTGAAAATGCCATTTGGCACGGGCTTAGGTATAAGGAGGGAAAGGGGTTATTAAAGATTGACCTGAAACGAAAGGACAGGGAAGCCATAGAAATATCGATCACGGACAATGGTATCGGCAGAAAAAGGTCGGCCGAATTGAAAACCGTGCACCAGAAGAAGCAAAAATCCAGGGGTATGGGGAATATTAAGAAGCGGATCGCCATCCTAAATGATATGTATAAGGACAAGGTAGCCGTTTTTGTACAGGATTTGAATACCGATACCACCGGGACCAGGGTAATCCTGACTTTAAAGAAAGATTGATGAGGTTAAAGGCAATCATTATAGAGGACGAAGCGCAGAGCAGGGAAATTTTACGCGATTATTTGGCAAAATATTGCGATAATGTCCTGTTAGCGGGTGAGGCGGCCAGCATTCAGGAGGCGCTGGTACTGATTGGCAAAACAAGCCCGGACCTCGTTTTTCTGGATGTGGAAATGCCCTTTGGCAATGCTTTTGATTTTTTAGACCAGGTGCCCGAAAGAACCTTTGAAACCGTTTTTGTTACGGCCTACAACCAATATGCCATGGATGCCTTAAACAATCATGCGGCTTATTATCTTATGAAACCCATTGATATAGATGAGTTGGTGAAAGCTGTGGCCTATGTAAGCGATATCAGGGAAAGGGAAGATGCATTGGAAGACAGGGTCCTGAGGACACATTTAAAAAAGGTGGATGGGAAGATCACATTGCCTCAACAGGACGGTTTTCAGGTATTAAATGTGTCTGATATTTTGTTTTGCAAGGCAGATGACAACTACACGGAGATATACCTGGAAAACAAAAAACTTCTCGTCAGCAAGACATTGAAATATTTTGAAGAGGCACTTGCCGGTTTCCCCTTCGCACGCATCCATAAGTCGTACCTCGTCAATGTTAATGAAGTAGTTAAATATAAGAAGGGAAAAGGGGGCAGTGTAGTGATCTCGGATGGAAGGGAATTATTGGTTTCTGCCTCAAAAAAGAAACAACTCTTGTCGTATTTTGAATAGTTTAGCGGAGCATTGAGATCCGCCAACAATTGTCAATCACAAATAATTAATGAAGGAATGATCATTAAGACCATCAACGGAAAAACCCCTCAGATCGGAGAGGATTGTTTTATTGCGGAAAATGCCACCCTTGTTGGTGAGGTATCTATGGGTGACCAATGCAGTATTTGGTTCAATGTAGTGCTCAGAGGGGATGTACATTACATTAAGATGGGGAACAAGGTGAATGTCCAGGACGGAGCTGTGATTCATTGCACGTATCAAAAATCACCTACAAATATTGGGAATAACGTGTCCATTGGGCATAGTGCCATCGTTCATGGCTGTACCATCAAAGATAATGTGTTGATTGGCATGGGTAGTATTGTTATGGACGATTGTGTTGTGGAGAGTAATAGTATCATAGCAGCCGGAGCAGTGGTTACCAGGGGCACACATGTCCCTTCGGGAACGATTTACGCCGGGATGCCTGCTAAATGGATGAAAGATGTAAGTCCGGAATTAAGCTCCGGAGAAATTGATAGAATTGCCAATAATTATGTAACATATGCCAACTGGTTTAAATAAACAGAATGAGGTTCGGGAGTTGTCAGAATCAAAATACGGATGGATGATGCACCGGACCCAGGTTAAAAAGCGGCGCCGTGAGGCATTGGAACATTTACAGGCACCGGACCGGAACATTGATTAATTAACCATATTTTTGCCTAATTAAAACGAAGACCGATGAACGCTTATATCTTTCCCGGGCAGGGTGCCCAGTTCGTGGGAATGGGGCTTGATCTTTATGAGAATTCCCTTGTGGCCCAGGAGTTGTTTGAAAATGCGAATGAAATCCTCGGCTTTCCGATTACCGATATGATGTTTGAAGGCACCCCGGAAGACCTGAAACAGACCAAAGTAACGCAACCGGCGGTATTTCTTCACTCGGTTATCATGAGCAAGGTGATGGGTGGCAGATTCAGGCCGGATATGGTGGCGGGCCATTCTTTGGGAGAATTTTCGGCTTTGGTGGCCAACGGGACCTTACCCTTTGAGGATGGTTTAATGTTGGTCTCCCAAAGGGCAAAAGCCATGCAGAAGGCATGTGAGCTACAGCCAAGTACTATGGCGGCGGTTCTCGGATTGGAAGATGATGTAGTGGAAAAAATATGTGCGGAAACGGAAGGTATAGTGGTGGCTGCAAACTATAATTGCCCGGGACAACTGGTGATATCGGGGGAGGTGGAAGCCGTGAACCGTGCATGCGAAAAATTAAAGGAATCCGGTGCCAGGAGAGCATTGGTGTTGCCGGTCGGAGGGGCATTTCATTCTCCGTTGATGGAACCGGCCAGGGAAGAATTGGCCGCTGCCATTGAAAAAACAAAATTTGGCAATCCTGTTTGCCCTATTTATCAGAATGTCAGTACTGTTGCGGTCAGCAATGCGAAAGAGATCCGGGAAAATTTAATTTCACAACTCACAGCCCCTGTAAAGTGGACACAAAGTGTTCGCAATATGATAAAGGACGGGGCATCCATGTTCACTGAGGTGGGTCCCGGGAATGTGCTTCAGGGCCTTGTAAAAAAGATAGATCCGGCTGCAGAAACCTCCCCGGCATCCCTTGAATAGGGCGCTAATCCCAATATATTGCATTTCATCAGAAAAAGGCATATTTAACCCCTTTTATTGGGGTTATGCGCGATTTTTTAGTAATATTGAGACCCGATTTTTTTAAAAAAACCTACTTGCGGTGCTGTGAATTGATTTCTAATTGATTCAATAGGCGAACTATGAAAATGAAAAGAAACATTAAAGATCGGGGGGACCATCGTTTTTGTTTGCGTGGTCTGACAGGCCTCATTGCGGTTATCTTCTTCCAGTTTACCCTCCATGGCCAGGATTGTGATGTTCCTCCGGTCCTGAGCACAAATGCGGACCAGGTCTGTGATGTGGCCTCAGTGGATCTGGATACCTATGTAGTCAATATCCCGTCGGGTGACGGCTCCTTAATCTGGAGTACCAGCCCCATTGCGGGGGTGGGCATCCTTGGGAGTTCCGTAGTAAATACTTCCGATACCTACTATGCCTGGTATACCGGGTTAGCCATCGGCCTGGAATGCTATAACCCTTTTCCCGCTGCTACCCCTGCCACTACCCTGACGCTCAGTATAAACAATACACCCATTATACTGACAACAGGCAGTACGGGTGCCATCTGTGATTCCGGAACCACGACATTATCGGCCACATCCAACAATGGGGCTGCTGCATTCAACTGGTATAATGTGCCTACCGGGGGGACCTCCCTGGGATCAGGGTCATCTTTTCCGACCCCCACCATAAGTGTCACTACCTCCTATTATGTTGAAGCTTCAGTTGGGGGGTGTATTTCTCCCCGTACCGAAGTAGTGGCCACCGTCAACCAAACGCCCTCCCCCGGAACCCCGAATGCCAATAACCAGCGCTGTAATACCGTATTTACCGGGGCACCTTTCGGGGTAAGCATTGATCTTGATAATGCTATTGATGGGGAGGATCCGGGAGGGCCATGGCAATATATCAGTGGAGGTTCCGGCAATCCCGGGATCAACGGGAACAATGTGGTAAATTTTGAAGGGCAGCCTCCCGGTAATTACGTCTTCAGGTATACCACCAATACAGCGGTGGCTCCCTGTACCAATACCACCGTGGATGTAACGATCACTGTTATGGATTGTTGTGCTGCCGGTTCAGACCCCCCGGTACTCAATACCAACCCTACCGCATTTTGTGATTCCTTTTCACTTCAGCTCGACACCTATTTTTCCGGTAGTGAACCTACCGGGGCTGACCTGATTTGGAGCACCAATTCGGATCCGTCCAACACCGGTGCATGGCTGGTGGATAATCCAACGGTAACCACCCCGGATACCTACTATGCGTTTTTTGCCGACATCGCGAACAATTGCCAGAGTCCGGCCACGGCTTTAAACATTACCAGGACGACCACACCATCGACCGGAAATCCTGCGAATTCAAGTGCCTGTGTGGACAAGGATTTTGGGGAAACTAAAGTGGATCTGGATGATCTTTTCACTACAAGTGAAGACAACGGGGACTGGACATTTACCTCAGGCCCCCAAAATGTGAACGTACCGAATAACAATGAAATCGATTTTCAAAATCGCCCTACGGGGAATTATGTCTTTACCTATACCACGGATGGCGCCGTTGCTCCCTGCACCAACCAGTCCGATTCGGTAACTATTTCGGTCACCGTATGTGATCCGTGCATTGCTGGGAACAACCCCCCTGCATTAAACAATGGAATTCCGACGACGTTTTGCGATGTCATCAATGTAAGCCTAAACGACTATACCAACAGCAATCCCCCTACAGGGACGGTCCTCAGGTGGAGTTCAAATCCCGATCCCGATCAACAGTCCGATGCCGGGAATCATCTGACCACCAATCAGGTAAACAATCCCAATCCGGGAACGTATTACGGTTTTTTCTATGATGCTGCCAATACCTGTGTCAGCCCCAGTCTGGAAGTTACGCTGGTACGAAATATCACCCCCGTAATAACGGGCACCACGGAGGATACTATATGCGACCCGGGGACGGCTAATTTAAGTGTCACGGGAAATATCCCGGGCAGCCCCGAAGCACCGAGTTTCAGATGGTATGCGACACAGACAAGCAGCCAGGTATTATCCAGCCTCGCAACCTTTGCCCCGAATATAACCACCACCACTACCTATTGGGTAGAGGCCACCGCCAATGGATGCACCTCAGAACGGGATGCGGTTACAGCAACCGTGGTACCGCAGCCTTCTGCCGGTACTCCCAGTAATTCTTCGTCCTGTAGCGTAGCGGAAAACGGACCTACCACCGTCGCTCTGGACAACTTGTTGCAAGGCGCTGACCCGGGCATTTGGACCATAATAGAAGACCCTTCGGGTACGTTGACCATTGGGGCAGGGAATATAGTCAATTTTGAAGGCAGGCCCGATGGGAATTACGTGTTTACCTATACCACCACAGGGGCGCAGGAACCCTGTGAAAATGAATCAGCCAATGTTACCATATCTGTAAATGATTGTGATGTGGATACCGATGGGGACGGGCTTTTTGATGGTCCTGAAGCCACCCTGGGCACAGATCCCAACAATCCGGATACCGACGGTGACGGCGTTGGAGATGGTGCAGAGGTAGGAGACGACATTATGAATCCGTTGGATGAGGACGGGGACGGAATTATCGATGCTTTGGATTCCGGGGTGACCGATACCGATGAGGACGGGGTAGTGGATCAAAAAGATCCTGCGAATACAAATCCCTGTATCCCGGATAATACCCATGCACTCTGCGATACGGACGGGGATGGCATCACAGACGGTGAGGAGATTGCCAATGGGTCTGACCCCCTGGATCCCTGTGATCCTAATCTGACACCGGATTGTGCCCCTGATCCAATCGACCTGGAGATCACAAAGCAACTGGATAATGAGAATGCAGTGATCGGGGAACAGGTTGTATTTACCATCGGGGTCAATAATTTATTGGACCGGAGGGTACTCGGCATTAAAGTTGGCGACGTCATTGAATCAGGGTTCCAATACATATCCCATACTGCTTCAGAGGGTGTTTATGAAATTGAAACGGGACAATGGGACATTTTTGAATTGCAGCCGATGCAAAGTGTTAGCCTGGAAATCACTGCAGAAGTGGTGGAAGGAGATACCTATAGCAATACTGCAGAACTGTT
>DATGCB010000181.1:0-8709 GCA_035312365.1 Eudoraea sp.
AACAAGCATGCCGATAATAAGGAGCAAAGAGAACGCCCAAAAGAAATCGAGCACAAAATAGGTGCGGTACCAGATTTCGTGAGGGACTTCATCCTTGACCTCAGGCGGCATTTGGATAATTTTTGAAACATTGTCGAATTGTTCAAAAAGGCCGTGTTGCGGATGCGAAATATAGTCATTGATCCAAAAAAAGGCATTGCAACTAAGGATGAGGAGGGTAAGAATCATCCATATGGCGATAAGCATATTCACCCCCTGATAAAACCATTTAGAAATCACTTGGTTGGTTTTTTAGTAACTGAATTAATGTATAGGGCGATCTGTACTTTTAAAAATACAAAATATTTACTTTGCGTAATATGATATGTTGGTATCCATTGTCCCGAATTTGGAGGACAGGGTCGAGCGAATCCGATGAATAAGGCTATGGACAGGTCCCCTGACAGGTTATCATAATTAAACTAGTGCAGCGGATATCCCTGGTTAAGCCATTTTAGACTCCAGTAGGAATGATTGTTTATTTATCGACCAAAACCGGTTTTTCAGGTGCTGCAGTTTCCAATACATCCACTTGTTCTACTGTCCTTCCCTTGATCATCATCAGCCGGACATCTTCCAGCGATAAATACAGGCAGGGTACAATAACCAGGATGATGGCGGTGGCGAATACAATTCCGAATCCAAGGGAAATGGCCATAGGGATCAAATAAAATGCCTGGCTAGAAGTTTCTAAAATAATCGGAGCTAGTCCCCCAAAAGTGGTCATGGTGGTAAGTATGATGGGGCGGAAGCGGCGTAGTCCCGCCTCATGAATTGCTTTGTAAATAGGTTCACCTGCTTTTCTGCGCTTATTCGCATAGTCGATCATGATCAGTGAATCGTTTACAACCACCCCTGATAGCGCGATTACCCCCATTAAACTAACCAATGAAAGGTCGTACCCCAAAAGGATGTGCCCGATGACCGCACCGACAATGCCGAACGGAATGGCAGTCATCACGATCAGGGGCTGCGTATAGTTGCTGAATGCTATGGCCAGGAGTGCGTACATTAATAACATGGCAATGGTAAAGCCTGCCTTTAACGTATTCGTACTTTCCCGCATATCGGCCTGACTTCCTTCAAAGCTCCATGTGATCCCCGGGAAATCTGCCCGTAACTGTGGTAGTGTTTCTTCCTGTACCGTGGCGATAACCCGACTAACGGTGTTGGCCGGTTCAACATCCATACCCACATTTACGACCCTTCGGCCATCCCTGCGGTTGATGCTGCTGAAAGCCTCCTCCTGCTCCACCTGTACTACATCCATTAGCGGTACCTCAATGCCGTCTGGTGTGCGGATCAAAAAATTTTCCAGGTTTTTAATGTCCTTACGTTCCTCCAACGGAAGTTTTACGCGCACCTCAATTTCGTTCATGCCCCGTAATTGACGCATTGCCAGGGCACCGAAAAAACCATCGCGTACCTGTTGGCCCACAGCATCAGAGGTAAGGCCGAGGTTTCTGCCCTGGGGTAACAACTTGAAGTCGTACTGGGCTTTACCCTTGTTATAGTTGTCGGTAACATCACGGGTATTGGAGAAGGCCTTCATCCGTTTTACAAAGGCGGCACTGGCCCTTTCCAAAACATTGATATCTGAATGACTCAGGTCAATACTGATGGCCTGCCGTGCCCCACCTGGACCGCGTTCTGCTTCGAAGGTAATTTGGTCCACTCCTTCAATATCCCCGATATTGTCGCGCCATAATGCTATTACCTCTGCGGCGGTAATATCCCTTTGATCGGGAGGCAGCATAACGATCTCCACATCGATAAAATTCTGCCCGCGCACGTTGGTCTTTATCCCTTCGGCCACTTCATAGAGGTTGTGTTCCTCAAACATACGCTGGGTAGCATCCGAGATATCCTTGGCCACTTTGGCCGCCTGGTCTGGTGTGGTGCCTACAGGTAAGCGTACTCCTGCCTCAATTTCATCTGCTGCCACCTCAGGCATCAGGATCATCCCCATATGGCCGCTGTATCCAAATCCGCCTACAATCAATAAAAGTGCGACGGCCGTGCTAAGCGTTATATACCGGTATTGCAGACATAGATCGAGGAAAGGTCGGTAGCGTTGGTCCACAAACCGGTCGAAACCCCTTGCAAAGGACTGTTGCCATCCTTCCAGAGTCACCACCCATTTCCTCTTGTGCCGTTCTTTGTTAATATGCCCCAAATGGGAAGGTAAAATAAACAGGGCCTCCAGCAATGAAACGGTTAAAATGACAATCACCACCGCCGGTAAGGGTTGCCAGAATTTTCCTGTTTCCCCCGGCATAAAGAGGAGGGGGACAAAGGCAACGATCGTTGTTATTATACTGAAAATAACGGGCAGGGAAACATCTTTGGTGCCTTCGATGGCAGCCTTCATGGGACTTAAACCTTTCTGGCGGTATTCATATACATTTTCACCTACAACGATGGCGTCATCGACCACAATCCCCAGGACCACCAAAAACCCAAACATGGAAATCATATTGACGCTGATGCCAATCAGGGGCAGGAAGATCATGCCCCCGATAAAGGAAACTGTCATCCCCGTCATGATCCAGAAAGCGAGTCGGTATTCCAAAAAAAGTGTCAGGATAAGCAAAACGATGATAATCGCCAGAATTCCGTTTCCTGTGAGCAGTGAAAGTCGCTCGCGATAATCGGCCGCCCGATTACTGTCTGTGCGATATTGGATCCCCGGGGGTAATTGAAAGCCCTTTATAATGGTTTCCACTTCATCTGCAATCTTTAAAGGCGACTGATTCCCGATCCGGAAAATGCGGACTTCCACGTAATTTTGTTGATTGAACTGCCCGTGAAAACCGGTTTCTTCAAAACCATCGGTGATGGTAGCAATATCCTTAAGCGCGATTTTGGCACCTGAATCAGAAGACACAATGGTAATATCGCCGAATTCTTTTGCCCATTGTTTCCTTTCCTGCATGCGTAGCAGAATTTCCCCGCTTTGGGTCTGAATGGCACCGGCGGGTACATCGTTGCTGCTCTCTTCTATGATATCGGCAACCTGGCCGAGGGTAAGGTTGTATTTCTGCAGGGTGCTCCTCGGTATTTCAACATGGGTTTCATAATCGGGAACATTCCCCAATTCAACCTGTGTTATTTCAGGGTTGTTCAGAAGGATCGTCCGCAGCCGTTCCGCAAGTTGCCGAAGTGTCCATACATCGGCTTTCCCGTAGAGCCCAATTTGCAAAACATCCCTCTGGCGGGTTTGCAGGCTTACCTCCGGTTGCTCAATATCATCGGGAAATGTCCGGATGCGGTTGATCGCCTGGTCGATATCCTGGAAAGCCTTCATTCGTTCAGATCCGGCAACCAGTTCAATGCTCACTTCGCCGGACCCTTCGTTCGCCTCTGAAACAATCTCTTTAATACCCTGTACCCCCCGTACTGCTTCTTCCACAGGTTGTAAAATGCCCTGTTCAACTTCAGCAGGGGAGGCTCCGGGATAGGCTACGAACACCTCCACGAAATCGAGCTGAAATTCCGGGAATACCTCCTTCTGTATCTTAAACATTGTAAACAGCCCCCCGCCAAGCAGTACCAGCATAAGCAGGTTGGTTGCCACGGAATTCCTTGCCATATAGGCAATTGCGCCTTCTTTTCTGGCTTTTTTCCTTCCTTTTATTTCGTCCATGGTCTGTTTATTCATTTATTTCTTTTTTGGAATTTGCTGCTCCGGTCCGCAACCCAATTCCATTGCTTACGGTACTCAAATCCGTTGTGACGACCTTTTCTCCGTCAGCCAGACCTTTTCGGATATAGGCATACACATCGTCGGATAAGACAATTTCAACCTCCCGGATTTCCAATTTATCGTCCTTCATCACCCAAACGGTCTCATTACTCCGCACGTAATCCCTGTTAAGGCGGATCACATTGGCGATGGTATCAGCCTGTATATTCACTTCCACAAAAGTACCGATCATAAGTTTTGGCAATCCTTTGGACTCCTCTCTGGTTGCCAGGGGATCGGCCACCCTGACGAGTACCCTTGCCAGGCGGGTCTGACCTTCAAGGGCTCCTATCTGCCTGTCCAGGGATCCTTCGCGAAAGGTGTCGGCGGACCAGGCCGTGGAATTTTTTATGAGGACCGGGGAACCTTTTTCAGACTCACTGTTAGGAAAACTCAGCCACTGTAATTTAGAGACCGGTACGGTTGCTGTGACCCAATAGTAATCGGTACCGACCACACGGCCCAAATTATCGCCCGGTGACACCTGGGAGCCTTTGGTTACATTCTGGCTCAAAATATGGGCATCGAAAGGTGCCCGGATGGTGGTGCGCTCCAGATTAATTCTGGCCTGTTCAACCGCTGCCCGGGCGGCACCAATGGTTGCCTTGACCGCATTGAGCTGTGGTTTTCTCAGTACCAGCTGTCGCTCTTCCTCGGAAAGCGGATTGCTCCCAAAAAGTGAATCTTCTGCAATAAGCTGCAGGTCCTGCTCCGCTATTTGCTGTCGCCCCATTTCGGTCGCCAGGGCGGTTTCCGATTGCAGGAGCTCGCTTTTTCTGAGTTCAAGGGTATTGTGATAATCGGCGGGGTCTATTTGTAGCAGGATTTCATCTTTTTTTACAAATCCACCGGGGGTAAAAGCCGGATCCCTGCGGATCACCTGACCCGAGACCTGTGGGCTCAAAGTCACATCTTCTATGGGTTGCACCGTTCCGGTGGCCACAATTACGGGTTCAAAAGTACCTTCCTCTACCGACAGCACATCGACCAACATGGCCGTTTCAATGCTTGCTCCTTCCCTTTCTGCCTCAGGTTCCGTTGAAAAAATAAGGGTGGTAATAACAATACTCCCCAGGAGAATTGCCAGACAGATCCATATTATTTTTTTGTTACTCATAGTGTTCTTTTACACGTTTAAATCAATTGTCCAAATTTCTGCCGGTATCAAAGCCTCCTGCGAGCGCTCTGTAGAGGCCAATGCGCACCTGAATTTGTCTCAATTGTGCCGCCACATGATCCCTGTGTAGTTGCTGTTCCTGATCGAGCGCCAGTAGCACGTCCAGGTACGGGCTAAACCCATTCAGGAACTCCACCCGCAATTGCTTGTTGCTCTTTTCAGCAAGTTCCAACTGACGACTGATGTTTTCTGATCGTTCCTTTTGCATTATGTCCTGCACCAGGCCATCCTCCACCTCCTGAAAAGCGACCAGAGTGGTTTGCCCGTATTCGTAGAGCCTTTGTTGCTTTATGGCTTCGGTCCTGTCTGCCTCAGCATTGATTCGCCCCCCATATAATAAAGGGGCCAGTAAACTCCCGGACAGGGAATAGGCCCAGTTCTCAAAAAGGCTGTCAAAACTATTAGAGCGAAATTGCCCTCTTGCCCCAATTGAAATTCTTGGATATTTGTTTCGTACGGCAGAGGCCAAATCGCGATCAGCCGCAAGCAACAAGGCATACGACTGTTGTACATCGGGTCTGCGCCGCACCAATTCCAATGGCAGGCCCGTCTGGGGCAGTTCCGGTAAAGCAGGCAGGTTACCTGTTGATAGCATTAAATCTTCCTGCGGCTGCCTGCCTATGAGTACGGCCAGTTGATTTTCTAAAAGTTGCACATTGGTGCTAAAGATAATATGTTGCTCCCTGGTGCTTTCCAGCAATTGTGCCTGCCTTAAAATATCGACCGCCCGTATCTGACCGCCTAAGAACCGGGAGCGAATCAGCTTGATGTTATCCTCATTAGTGGCGATCTGATTTTCTGTCAGCTGTAGTTGTTTTTTGGCGGCAAGCAGTTGGTACCAGGTAGTTGCGATTTCAGCTGCAAGGGATATTGCTGCGGCCCGGTAATCGAAAAGGCTGGCTTCGGCCCTGAATTTTTCGGCTTGTACGGCAGTTCGAACCCTGCCCCACACATCGAGTTCATAGCTGGCTGACAATCCGAGTTGCGTATTCTCCCCACCCACAAAATCAGGCTTGGGCAAATTGACGGCAGATTGTGCGGTGGCCTCTATTTGCGGCCATTTGTCCGCAGCTTCACGGGAAACAATGGCCTTTGCCGCCAGGAGCTGTTGCCAGGTTGCAGCCAGGTCAAAGTTGGACTGCATGGCGCTATCGATCAACCGGTTGAGGTTTTCGTCCTGAAAAGCCGTCCACCATTTGTCTTCAAGGACGCCGGCACCGGTATAGGAGAACTCCTGTACTTCTTTAATAGGTAAATCAACATTTGAAAACCGCGGGGAGCAGCCAAGGAATACCAGTAACATCCCTGAACAACCGCATAAAATGGTCTTATATATGTGTTTTGGTTTGCTATTCATTTGTCTCTCGAAGATAGTTTCTTTGGTCTGCAGTTTGCAGTTTTACCATTAGATGTATAAAATATAGATATTTTTAGGGAATTGAAGTATTAACGAAAACATAATTGTCTATGGGACCATAGGCAGATTTTATGATAGGGGCCCTGACGCTGCCCTCCACTGAGGCGATGGTGATGTTAAATCATAGATGTGCTCTTTAAACACAGGAAGATGAGCTTCTTAAGTCCCGAACTACCTTAATCACACGTTGGCGATTCACTTGAAATGCCAAAAAACTACATATTATTGACATAAGATCTTACCTTCATTATCTATATTCCCGAAAATTTGCGCTTTGACTTCCCCGCTGTTCATGGCACATTTTTATTTTGGCGTTGCCTCTGATTTGAGATATTCATTGTAGCCCGGGGAGAGAAAATAGTTTGGGACGATGATGGACCTCACTATGGGTTATTCGTGGGTTGATTAATACAGTCTTTCATCAATTATTAAACAAGGGAATTATAATGATCATGCAGGTGGTTGGCCAGTTGATTCCCGACGTTGGCCCGGATCATCGATCACATGTTACCCATTATAAGGGAATGGTTGTTCACCTATTATCCATAGGAGAACCCCTTTAAGCCTTTTAAATTCAAAATCAATTTCCATATCATAAATTTTTTATTTCTTTTTCACATGCTTCACAGACTGAATTGGGGGGAGGGTGCATTGTTAATGCGACGTATCTGCCTCTGGCCTTTCCTTTTTCAAACAGTTCAACGCCGTGTATTAAACAACATGGAATCTGACCATCCGGGGTATAGGCTAGGTATTCAACTAATTTGCGTCGAACCATTGTTTAAAAGTATCTTCATCCTTAAATATTACAGCCAGAATTATTCCTGCGATCAGTAAGACAATGATTATTGAAAGTATTATTATTGCTACCAGCATCTATTTGGTTATTTTTCTTCTTATTCTTTAAGTCCATCTCTTGATACTACACTTATGCATTGGGTAAAGTTTCACTGAAAATGAGGTTTTCCCTGGTAGATCAATATTGCTGCCAACAGTTTTGTATACACTATCAAAGTTCTCAAGAATATTTTCCTGTGTACAGGGCAATACGATTGTTTCAGGAGGTAAATGCAATTAAACCTTTGGCTGCGCCTTGTTTTTTATTCTGTTTTGTGTTCCGGATTTACGAAATATAAATTGGTTGTTTCCCAGCCCGTTAACGCGTTTTACTTTTTCTAATTTAAATCCACGTCGTGCATAAAATTTCACAATCAACTCTGGTGTCGCTACTTCATATGGCAACCCTCCCAACCAATCCTTCCAATCATGGAACATGGACATACCTCGTTTTTTCCTGTATTCGCGATATCTCTTGAATGGATTTTTAAAATTAAAAACATCCCTTATCAACCCATTTGTAAAGAAGAGTGCATAAAAAACAGTAACAGTAATAGTTTTTCCAACAAGAGAAGAGTTAAATATCTTCTTTACAATTAACCACAATTTAGATTTTCTACCTTGGTCATTATAGATGGCGATAAATAGTAATCCATTGATATCCACTGGGATAGATGCATTTTCTAATGCTAGTTGTAAGTTCCCTGTATGGTGCAATACTCCCCATGCATAAACAATGTCAAATTTTGGTAATTGGGACATGTACTTGTTATCAAGTACAGATGCTTCCTCAATAGTCCATTTTTCTGAACCGGGGTAATATTTCTCTTTTAAGTACCTGGTACATTTAACAGAATTTGGATCAAAATCTATTGAATGTACTCTTGCATTTAATTTTTTAGCAGCCAAACTGAATAATCCACTTCCAGAACCAATGTCTAAAAAGGATTTTCCAGAAAGATTATCTACGCACATCATTTCCTTCAATGACATTTCACAGATCAGAATTCTTTCATCGGATAATAATCTCAGGAAGGACCGCCAATTCTTTCCAAATTCAAATCTGTCCCCGGCTTTGACCTGTTTCCCATATTTTTTTTCTTCCATCTTTTCTGTAAATATTCCAGTCATATTCGCTACATCGCTCATTATTGTTACTTAAAATCTGGTTATCCAATATTAGAATCCGGGATAAGAGGATATATTACCTATTGGCTGGAATGACACCTCCTTAAACAGAAATAACAGCCAACTACCTGTGTATAGTGGGCTTTGGTGCTTCTTATAGCGCCCCGGCAATTGGTAAAGTTTCCCACATAGATCCGGTTTTTCCTGACAGGTTAAAAGACATATATATCCTTGTGGATTTGATGATCTCCGTTGGGCTCTGCATTTTTATTAACAAAATAGTCCGCCATGATCTTCGTTTAATTTCCATCTCAGTAATTTCATTTATGGTATGGCACCCGGATCCAATTGTTTAATCTGCGGACT
>DATGCB010000182.1:0-2531 GCA_035312365.1 Eudoraea sp.
AAGAGGAAAAACTACTCACCGTTCTCAAATCTCCACGCAAATGGATATAAGATCGGGCGTCCATGTCCTTTTGCTGTTCAGCTGGTGGTTGTCTACCGCACAGTCGAATCCGGACTACGTCCGGGAATTCCCCGAGAAATATACCCTCAGGCTTGGCATGCAAAGCACATTCAATAGTTTCAGCCTTACGAACAGGGCAAACAATTCCATTCTGGAGGTATTGCCAAACGACAAGACCTATCTTGGCGCGTCCTTTCTTTTTAGGTCCCTGGAAGTGGATCTTGGATTTGCGCCCAACTTTCTGTCCGAAAATAAGGACAACGATGATTCCAGGCTCTTTACCCTAAATTTCAGGATGTTTTTGGGGAAATGGATGCAAACCCTGGATTTCTACAGTCAGAAGGGTTTTTTTGCTTCGGATGGAAACAACACCCTCCTCCTTCCGGAAATGTCCTCCCTCAAAATCGGGGGAACCACCGGGTATGTTTTTAATGACAGATTCTCATTCAGGGCGATCGGTTTTCAAAACGAATGGCAAAAAAAGAGTGCGGGAAGTTTTATTCCCCGCCTCACCATCTATTATACAAAGCTCGACCTGCACGATGATAGTCCGGATAGCCCCACCAATTCCTATGATATTGCCCTTGGCCCGGGGTATTATTATAATTGGGTAATAAAAAAACATTTCATTTTCTCCCTTGGAGCTACCGTAGGGCTGGGAGTGAATATCACCAGTTCCGGGTTCACAAATCAGACCACCTCACTGACCCAGGTGATCTTCAGAACGGCTATCGGGTATAATTCAGAGCGGTTCTTTGCCGGCCTGAATGCGAGCGCACAGCTATTGCAACACAGCACAGACCCTGATACAGTGCAGGATGATATCATCACCTTTGGTGAATTCTATATGGGATACCGGTTTAACGCCCCAAAGTCCTGGATCCAAAAAGCGGACAGATTTAATCGCAAATTTGGGTTGGACTAAGGAAGTAACCACGGTAAACTTGCGGCAGGGACCGACCGTTATAGTTGGTCTAAGATCATGTAGCGGGTAGTTTCTTTACCCTGTTGTATCCCTCAAAACTGTAAAACAACGTAAATAATAATAAATACAATAGCTCTAAAATTGTATATACTCCCGGTCCGGAGCCTACTGAAATTATATAAATTCTCCTCCCCCTGCCAATGATCCTTGCAAGCGTCTTAAAAAAGTGATATCGGGTACCAGCAGGTCAGGGAGGCCAGGAACCCCGATCCAATTATAAATGAGAACCTGTTTTTTATTTTCCCGGGCCGTTCATGAGAATCAGCTTTGTGTTTTTCCATAAATGCATCAATATTGAACACTTATTTAAAACAAAGGTCAGTTGAAGGATTCAATAAAAAGATGGGAATGTAAATGGCGGCAAAGTATATATTCAATAGCTTTGCAGGATACTAATAGGTCTAGTTTTTATCGTATGAAGCAAAAAGTATTTCAAATAGATGCTTTTACTGACAAAGTGTTTTCAGGCAATCCCGCAGCCGTCTGCATATTGGATCACTGGCTGGATGAATGGCTCATGCAGCGAATCGCGATGGAAAACAATCTTGCGGAGACCGCCTTTGTCGTCAGGGACGGAACACGCTACCAAATTCGTTGGTTCACCCCGGAAACCGAGGTCGACCTCTGCGGACATGCTACCCTGGCATCGGCCTATGTGTTGTTTCAATATTTTGATATCAATTCAGACACGATCGAATTTTATTCCCCCGGAAGTGGAAAACTCTCGGTTGAAAAAGGCCCGGATGGGTACTTAACCATGGATTTCCCCAGGGACGAGACCATTGAAATTGAAGGATCAAGGGAAATGGTGGATGCCATCGGTGCTGTACCCGTTCAATCCATCAAAGGAAAGACCGATTATCTTTTAATTTATAGTACGCAGGCAGAAATTGAAGCGATGACGCCCAATTTTCATTTGTTGAATCATTTAGACTGCAGGGGAGTCATTGTGTCAGCGCCCGGGGATGAAGTTGATTTTGTGTCCCGATTTTTCGCTCCTCAGTCAGGGATCCCGGAGGACCCCGTAACCGGTTCAGCACACACTACTTTAACCCCCTATTGGGCCAAAACTCTTGGCAAAACCAAATTAACCGCCCGGCAATTATCGGCCAGGGGGGGAGACCTGCTATGTGAAGATATGGGCAAACGAATAAAAATTTCAGGGAAAGCCGTCCCCTATTTGATAGGTGAAATAGATCTTTAAACACCCATAATTTTAAGTACTACTATGTACCCCTTAAGAAGAAACAGAAGATTGCGCACTACAAGATCTATACGGGCACTTGTCCGGGAAACCACCCTTAGTCCGGATGACTTTCTGGTTCCCCTCTTTGTAGTGGAGGGCAAGGGAGTAAAGGATGCGATCCCGTCGATGCCGGGACAGTATCGCCTAAGCCTGGACTATTTGGAGAAAGAAGTGAAAGAATTGTGGAAAATGGGGCTTTGCGCTGTACTGCTTTTTGTAAAAGTGCCTGATAATCTCAAG
>DATGCB010000183.1:0-2414 GCA_035312365.1 Eudoraea sp.
GGAACGATTTTAAACTTGGGACCGCAGCAACATCCCATACCTGGTTGAAGGATAAAGGAGCCTTTATATGGCATAAAATTGAACTTCTGGGCAACTCCTATTTTAGCAATAAGGACCATGCGGTACTGTCCTCAGAAATTGGATCGGAATGGTCATTCTCCACGCGAAATCTCGACGGAGGCTCAATTTTAATAAAGCAGGTGCATGAAAATTTAGTGGCTGAATTTGCGCTTTCCGATGAGGTGAAGGTCCCGGTTGGCAGTTATGACTTTTACCGGATCACCGGGTCTTACAATATGTCTGTGGATAAAACCATAAGAAGCAATGTAACCCTGGAAACAGGCCCGTTTTATGACGGTTGGTTAAACAGCGTCTTACTCAGACCAAGCTGGTACATTTCAAAGCACATTCAGCTCAATTTACAATATTCCTATAATCACGCTGAATTCAAGGAGCGGGACGAGATATTTACGGCTCACATTACCCGCCTCGGCATAGGCACGGCGCTGAACCGAAAAGTGTCCACCAACGCCCTCGTTCAATATAATAGTGCTGTGGACCTATTTTCGGCCAACGTAAGATTCCGTTATAATTTCCGGGAGGGTCAGGACTTGTGGGTGGTCTTTAATACAGGGCTCAACACGGAACGGATGAATCAGGTTCCGACGCTGCCCTCTATAGATACACAATCCATCCTGGTAAAGTATGTGCATACCTTTGTTTTTTAAAGAACGCCGATGTTAACCCGGAAAGAATGCGGCATTTCATGAGTGCAATTGAAAGCATCCTCGACCTATTCTCAGAAAAGGCTTCCATAATTTCATGCTAAAGTATCTTAATCAACGGCCTATTTTTCTTTTAGTAGTAAATCAAGGGATTTGTACATGGGAGAAAGGAAGCTGTCCATAGAGCATTTTGTGAAACAAAAGCGGCCTGGGCAGCGCTGCGTACAAAGCGCGTAGATTTCAAGAAAGGAAAAATCAGCCTAGACTTTTTTTGTTTCTTTTTTTGGGCGATGCAAAAAAAGAATTTTAGAAAAACTTTTGTGAGAATGAAGCGATGGCTTTATTCTCTTCATTTTCTTTGCGCATGCAAAGAAAACGAAGCAAAAGAAAAGATGCCTTCTCCAAGGAATACCCTGAATTAATGTAACTCTTAATTTCCGGCCTATTTTTCTTTTGGTAGCAAATCAAGGGGTTTGTACAAAGGATTAGGTAAGTGAAGGTTTTTCAGAAATAATGGCGCTGCCAGCGGAAGCGCGTTTCGTGTTAGCGAAAAAGAGCATGGAGCGATAGCAGCGTCCATGGTTTTGGCCCTGGCCAAAAATTTCCTAATAAACCTTCTTGATTTTTTGGTTCGTTTTATTCATGAGAATTCTATTTTATTTTAAAGGTATTCATGAATGCTCCGCATTTGCATCAAGGCAAAATGAACAATAAAGAAATGAAGCAGGACCGAAAGGAAAACGTACGGTGTACGTTTGGATTGAGGTACCAGATGAAGCGATGGCTTTATTCTGTTCATTTTCTTTGCTTCCTGCCCACCGGCGGACAGGCGCAAAAAGAAAAACCTCAAAACATGCATTGGAACTGAAAATTCAGCTCCTCCCCCTTTTCCAGGGAGAGGTGGTCTTGGCGAAGCCAGGAACGGAGGGGGATTTTAAAGTTGGTCATGACACGAATAAAGTACCAAATTTACTTCCTCTTGTTGGTCAGAGCGAGGTGGTCTTGGCGAAGCCAGGAACGGAGGGGGACTTTAAAGTTGGTCATGACACGAATAAAGTACCAAATTCACTTCCTCTTGCTGGTCAAAGGCAGGTGGCCCGAGCCAGCGCCGCACTGCATTGTGGCTTCTATTAAAGCATATTATACACTCAGAGCGACCATCAGTACAATTTTCGATTAAAAGGTGGAACAAAACAGTACCTTTTGGCAATGTTAGCCATGTAGTGGTAAAGTTTGGTACCCATGGAACTCAAAAATCAATCTGGAATTCCGAAGCGATCTGTTCAGCCGGGCCCTTCTCCCCTGCCCTTTTTTGCTCTTAGCGCATGGTCCCTGCTCATCGCCGTAATTTTTCTCCTGATATTCCTATTATCTGCCTGTGAAAATGAAACCTATAAAGACCCTCACCCGTATGGGGTTGCCAGCCTGAACGAACTGGAAATTGAAACGGAATTTTTGGAAGAATGGCGGACGTACCATGATGCTGATTCAGGAAATAACGATCGCAAAATAACTGGATTTCCCTTTCAAATTTTGAAGGATTCTCATATAATATTGTATATTTAGACATCAACATCACATGTTCTTCCCCCAATTTTTGTCAATCACTTTTAAGCATTTAAAATTTGAGACCTCAACCTTAAAAGCCTTCCGTATGCGTTTTCTTAAAATTGTCCTGTGTTTTTGTGT
>DATGCB010000184.1:0-6981 GCA_035312365.1 Eudoraea sp.
CTCGTCACCGCGGATATTGCAAATAGCTACCAAAGAGACGTTTTTGCAGTGCCGGGTCGTGCCGGAGATGTTTACAGTATTGGTTGCAACAATCTTATAAAGTATCAAAAGGCCCATATGTTGACTTCGGCGGCTGATCTGATCTATTTATTGAATTGGGAAGTAGCGGAAGAAGAACTAAAGCCCGTGCAAAAGCAGTTGTTCATTGAACTTGACAACACCGAAAAAGTTATCTACGGGTATTTGCAAAATGAGGGGAAGCAGTTGTTAGACCGGATAGCCCTGGAATGTCAATTACCCGTTTTTAAGGCCACATCAACCTTGTTAAATATGGAAATGAAAGGGGTCATCCGCCCTTTACCGGGAAAATTGTTCGAAGCCATTTAGCAGGTAACAGACCCACTGGTTGGCTCCCCAAAAATTTAAGCTGTCAAAGCCCTTAAAAATGGCGGTTTATCGACAAAATACCATTGTATATCCGAAGTTTATGAATACCACCAGGGGTGATCTGCCAATGAAAACAGACCGAAAGGTCTGGATTTTAACCGGTCCTGAATTTTTGGTATTTTAACGAATGATCTATTTGCCTTTACGTACTTTGCTTTCGCCGGTGGATGGACAGGTATAATAAGAAACAATTGTTTTTTTCTCTTCATTAGAAAACGAAGCAGGGCCGAAAAGAAAACGTACCCAGTACGTTTGGATTGAGGAGCCAGACGAAGCCGATGGCTTAACTCAGATTATATGTAGAACTTCGGATCCCTAATAACCAACCTTGGTACGAACCCTTTCCAAAACATCATCCGCCACTTTTTTGGCCTTTTCGGCACCATGGGCCAGCGCATCATCTACCTCATTAAGATGTTCCATAAAATAATTGAACCTGGTTCTGGTATTTTCGAACCTGGAGAGGATCAATTCGTATAATGCCTGTTTGGCATGGCCGTATCCATAGTTACCTTTCATGTAATTGGACCGCATGGTTGCTACCTGCGATTCGGATCCCAAAATTTTATACAGGGCATAGACATTGTCAGTCTCCGGGTCTTTAGGATCTTCCAGAGGCGTACTATCCGTAACAATGCTCATCAGCTGTTTGCGGAGTTGTTTGTCCGGTTGAAAAATATTGATGAGATTTCCCTTGCTTTTGCTCATTTTTTCTCCGTCCGTTCCCGGAATATACATGGTTTCTTCCCGTACCTGCGCTTCCGGTAATACAAAGGTCTCTCCCAATTTGGCATGAAAACGGGAAGCAACATCCCTGGTCATTTCAAGATGTTGCAGTTGATCCTTTCCCACCGGGACAATTTGGGCGTCAAAGAGTAAAATGTCGGCAGCCATCAGCATCGGATATAAAAAAATCCCGGCATTGACATCTTCCAGTCTGTCTGCCTTATCCTTGAAGGAATGAGCCAGTGTAAGCCTTTGATAAGGAAAAAAACAACTCAGGTACCAGGCCAATTCGGCAACCTGGGGCACATCGCTTTGCCTGTAGAACACCGTTTGTTCGGGATCAAGGCCACATGCCAGCCAGGCTGCTGCTGTCGCATATGTATTATGCCGCAATTCCCCCCCGTTCTTGATCTGCGTAAGAGAATGCATATCAGCAATAAAGAGAAAGGATTCATTTTTGGGGTCAGCGGCCATTTCAATGGCCGGATGTATAGCCCCCAAAATATTCCCCAAATGGGGCGTACCTGTGCTCTGTATGCCTGTTAGGATTCTTGCCATTGGATTTTATGGGCAAATGTAGCAATCAAAACCATAAAAAAAGCGGCAGAAGCCGCTTAATTCGATATAAAATTCACCTTATTTTTTAAACAATCCGGCAATGAATAAAACAATTGTGGCACCAATAACTCCCGTTATAATATCACCAACGGCCCCCGAGGCGATAGAAATTTCCAAAGCTCCGAACACCCAGTTTCCAACGAGCCCACCTACAATACCCAGAATAATATTAATGAGCAGGCCAAATCCCCCGCCTTTCATAATTTTTCCTGCCAGCCAACCTGCGATCGCTCCGATCAATAATGCATATAACAATCCCATGTGTGTATATCTTGGTTCTTCTTTTAAATATACATAAAAATTCTACTTTTGATCACATGATCACCCTTTTCAGAAAAGCAGGTCAAATATTGTATCGCATTTGGTTTTACATTTTGGTAACGCTGCCCATTCTGCTTTTCTTACCCTTTTTGGTATTGGTCACCTTATCGGAAAAATGGTATTCCCAATTTTTTTGGATGGCACGGAATTTATGGGCCACTCCCATATTGTATGGGATGGGCTGTATTCCGAACATCCTGTGGGAACAGAAAATGGAGCGGGGGCAAAGCTATATGCTGGTAGCAAACCATACAAGTATGCTGGATATTATGTTAATGCTCAGGGTGAGTAAGAACCCTTTTGTTTTTGTGGGGAAAAAAGAACTGGTGAATATTCCCCTTTTCGGGTTTTTTTATAAAAGGGTGTGCATATTGGTAGACCGGGAGGACACCAAAAGCCGAACAGGAGTGTACATGAGAGCACAGCGCAGATTAAGCCAGGGCCTGAGCATATGCATTTTCCCCGAAGGAGGGGTGCCAGAGGAAGACATTTTGCTGGATGAGTTTAAGGACGGGGCATTTAAAATGGCGATTGCCCATAATATCCCTGTCGTCCCCATTACCTTTTATGACAATAAAAGGCGATTTTCTTTTTCCGTATTTAGCGGCGGGCCGGGGACCTTAAGGGCTAAGGTACATGTCTTTTTTGAAACGGCCCAACTTCAGGAGAAGGAAAAATCAGTCCTTCGCGCGAAAGTAAGAGAGGTAATGCTGAAGGAATTAAAGAATGCTCAGGGGGAGTGGGCGTAAGAACGCCCTGATCGAGGGATCAGGGCGCTACACAAGGTTACCGCGCTGAGCCGCAACCTTCCTAACCAACACCATTATTCTTTTAGGACGCAGCGCCATTAAACCGGGGCTTCTCCCGGGAATTTGCAGGACGCAGAGGTCTTAGAACTTAAAACTAAGCCCACTGTAAATTCCAACTGAAAAGGGCTGAAAATTACCCGATGCATCCGAAAATGTATTCAATTGGTATTTAAACATGGGCTCCAAATTCAAGCGTACTTTTTCAGAAATATTATAATCAACCCCAAAACCAATATTGGTGCTGAAATTTAAGCTATTTATGTTATTGGCTTCTCCTATTTGGGTGGATCCGCCTTCAGATTCAAGGGTTACCGTGTTATCTACTAAAAACAACGAGCTGACACCGCCTATGATATGCAATCCTAATTTGCTGTCGAGCAAGGAATAATTGACTTCTACCGGGACCTCCAGATATCCGAATTGCTGAACCATCCGGCCGTCTCTGGAAGGCGTGGGAGCAGCTATTTCGTTGCTGATCGCAGAGTAGGGGTCCTGAACTGCCTCGCTATTGGCCGTGCTCTGAACCACCAGATTTTTTGAGGTAAGGGCGTAGTCTATATGGTCTATCCTGTTATTCGTGGAGGCTGCCAGGGAGGAGGAGAACAAAATATCATTGGTATCATAGCCGTAGTCCACCCTATGAAGCCCGGAACGGATGCTCAGTTTCTTTGATACGTCATAGGAAACGGAAAGCCCGTAACTGAGATTGAGGTTCCCCGATTTGGAGTTTGTCGCAAAGTTGGAATGAATAGGGGAACCCTCGCCTAATGAACTGAAATAAACCGGGGCCACACTGGGGCCAACAGACCATCTGTGCTCATTTTTTTCGGCAACGACCTCCTCGTCTTCTTCAACCTCATCAAAAATCGATTTTTTCTTTGAATTTTTGTCTTCTTCGTCATTTTCTACTTCTGCTGCCAATACCCCATCTCCCGCAACATCTTTCTGGATGTTGTCAGCGACTTTATCCCCGGCGTTTTCCCGGAATCCTTCTTTCTCCTCTGCCCCGGGTTCTGCCACGGTAATTCCAGTGTCCTTTTCATAGGAAATGGTTTCCGTATTTTCTTCGCCGGTAGTCGTTATCTCCATGCTGGTTTCAGGTGCTGCCGCGGTAATTTCTGTTTCCTGGTTTGCCGTCGTGGCGATGCCGGGATCATTTCTGTCATTCTCGCCCTGAAGGACAGTATTTTTCCCCGTTGCTGCCACCTGCGTAGTTGCAGAAGTTTTTGCCGGGTTATCAGACGCCTGCTTTGCCGACGTTTCTGATTTCTCAACCTCATTTACAGCCCGGGCGACCCCATTTTCGACCTCCGGGGCATGGAGGGGATCATTTTCTATATTGTCGTCCGGCCCGGATTCAGGATTTTCCACCTGTTCTACAGAAGGACTAATTATATCTTCCGGATCAGGCGTTCCAATGGGATCAACAACGTAAAACAAGATGGCCAGCAGCGCTGCCACACCACCCAGCCGCCACCATATGGGTAAAATACCCCGCGACTTTTTCTTCTGGTCCAGAGAAGCCCTGATGGAATCCCAGACCTTCTCGTCCGGGACTTCGCCAAAGTCCTTTAACTTCTGCCGGAACAGCTTATCAATATCATTATTGTTCATGTTGTGTTAGATTACGCAATGTTTATGTTTTTTTTTTTGATTTTTTCTTTAAGAATGGTTCTCGCCCTTGCGAGATTCGATTTGGAGGTGCCCATGGAGGTACCGAGTGCTTCACTTATTTCTTTATGGGAATAACCATCAAGAACATACATATTAAAAGTGAGGCGGTATTTGTTGGGCAATTCCTGAATGTAGCCCAGCAGGGTGGACAGTCCTACGTCGATATACCCCGACTCTTCTTCCGCTTCTTCCTCCATATTTTCAGAAACCACACTCAGGTACTCTTCCTTCCGGTATTTCTGAAGCACCGTATTTACGGTAATCCGTTTCATCCAACCCTCGAACGACCCCTTGAACTTATACTGTCCGATTTTGTCATAGATCGTCATAAAACTATCGTGCAGATTATCCTCTGCCTCGGTTTTATTCCGGGAGTATTTCAGGCATATTCCGAATAAGATACGGGAGTACTCCCTGTACAATTGCTCCTGTGCCTTTCTATCTCCTCTTTTACAGTTATATATGAGTTCTTCCAGACTCAAAATGTTGGTTAGATTAATGTTGGCTATATAGCGCTATGCTACTGGTTTACAGGGACTTCAAACTCCAGGTACTCAGACTCCCCATTTGCATCTTCACCGGTCCAGAAACGAAATACATACGTTTTTGAGTAGAGACATAAAAAGCTGAAGGTTGTTTCAATTTCCTGCACTACCTGGGTACACTGCTGTTGTTCAATTTCGCTTCCAATGGCTACAACATTCCGCACAATCATATCTTCGCTATCGGACTTGGTAATATCAAATCCTTCAAAAGTGGTACAGTCATTGGGGGCCACATACGTCACCTTAATTTGGTACGTTTGATTGAGCATGAATGATTCGGGGAGTTCCGCATCGACAATCTGCAAAGGAACAAAGTAAAAATTAGCTCCGTCATCATCTAAACTGCAGGATGTCGTTGTGAGGCCAATAAAACAAAGGAACAGTAACAACGCTTTCTTCATAGTCAACTTATCTACATTATATAGCAAAGATGAAATCAAGTGGTAAAGGTTGCTTCTGAAAGCGGGAAATCCCAAATTTATGGATGTAGATCGGGAATTATTTTATTTTGCAAGCGAACTGATGGCGTCTTTGATCTTAGTCTCAAGTTCCTCGAGCAATTCCGGATTGTCTTTCAACAATTCTTTCACGGCATCCCTTCCCTGCCCAAGTTTTGTGTCTCCGTAGCTAAACCAGGAGCCGCTTTTTTTAATCATTTCATATTCCACCCCCAGGTCCAATATTTCACCGACCTTGGAGATGCCTTCGCCATACATGATATCAAATTCGGCCATTTTAAATGGCGGGGCTACTTTGTTCTTCACTACTTTTACCCTTGTTTTGTTTCCCTGCACGCGACCATCTGTGTCTTTTATTTGAGTGGAACGCCTGATATCCAAGCGTACGGATGCATAAAATTTCAGGGCATTACCCCCTGTTGTGGTCTCCGGGTTACCGAACATGATCCCGATTTTTTCACGTAGCTGGTTAATGAAAATAACCGTACAATGTGTTTTGCTGATGGAAGCGGTAAGTTTTCTGAGAGCCTGTGACATTAAACGGGCATGAAGTCCCATTTTGGAATCACCCATTTCTCCTTCTATCTCACTTTTAGGCGTCAGTGCAGCCACCGAATCAATAATGACAATATCAATGGCCCCGGATCTGATAAGGTTATCCGTAATTTCAAGGGCCTGTTCGCCATGATCGGGTTGTGAAATGATAAGATTGTCTATATCCACGCCGAGCTTTTGGGCATAGAAGCGATCAAAGGCGTGCTCGGCATCAATAAAAGCAGCGATCCCTCCCTTTTTTTGAGCTTCTGCAATAGCGTGTAAGGTGAGGGTGGTTTTTCCGGAAGATTCAGGCCCGTAAATTTCTACGACCCTGCCACGGGGATAACCGCCCACTCCCAATGCGATATCCAGTCCCAATGAGCCAGACGGGATTACCTCAACATCAGCGACAACAGTGTCCCCCATCTTCATTACCGCACCTTTCCCGTATGTCTTATCCAGCTTGTCCAGGGTTAGTTTCAGGGCTTTTAATTTCGCTTCTTTCTCACTACTCATGTTCTCTTTTCTATAGGGTTCGGGGAGCTAAATTACCATTTCTTTTTGCATATCACAATGGCAGAAGCAACCTTTTTGTTTTTCCTGCATCCTAGTGTTATGAGTTCGTACTTAAACACTCAAAATACCATTGTCTTTAGCGACTTTGGACAACGGTGACCACTATCTTTGGAAGATTCTATGAAAAAGAAAGTATAACAGATGTGGTCTGTTAAGAGCCCCGACAATCCTGTCGGGGCTCTTTCATTGTCGTCCCTCTTCATTGAAGTGTTTTGGGTTTGGTCAAAACAAATCGTGCTGCCTCCGGGGATTGTATAATTCCTCAATATT
>DATGCB010000185.1:0-2713 GCA_035312365.1 Eudoraea sp.
GGACTGTATCTTCTTATACTCACATAATCCCCATATCGCCCGACAGAACTTGTACTTAGCCTGGGGTAATACACCACGAAATCTCCCATAAAGCCGGCCGCATGATGTGCCTCTGTCGTATCTCCACCCCAACCTAATGAAATTCCTACTTCCCCGTCGCTATTTGTTGCAAAACAAGGATATGCAAAGGAATAGTCATCATTCCAAATCTGCATTTGCTCCATGACTTTATAATCTGAAGTGCGTACTTTTACCACTTGTATCTGGGGATTTGAAAATCCACCGCCTGCTCCCGCATTCCATGCATACCAAACTTCGCCGCCTTTTCTGGTAAGGCCAATCACAGCGTTGCCCGGAAAACCAAAGGATAACCAATCTACCCCGCTTGGCGTATTGGAACTATAGGCCTGTGTCCATGAGTTGATATCTCTGTCCCTCCACCGGTAAACGGTTTCTGATTCTTTCCAGGAGAACAGGCGCATTTTACTATTATTTACATGGCCTGCCCAAAACGCTTCATCGCCTGTATTTTGACTTACATGGCCGCCATAGGCGTTCGCCCCGTCTGCGGCCTGTGTAAACCAAAATGTAAACCCGGAGCCCGTACTGATTTCACTTAGCGGTAAGCGCATCACGATCAATCCGGTCCCGACCGCATCACTGCTGATATAGATCCAATTATCACCAACAGATACGTCGGGATAATCCAAAGCTCCGGTTGTGGCGCCTACCTGTGTACTGGTAATATCCCAATACGTCCATGCAGTGGCATTGGAATTTATAACATCTGCCGTGCTGGCTGCTGCTACCCTGATAATATTGCTTCCCGTTAAGCATCCCCCGGCACCATTACCGCAAAACTGCATAAACCAAATGAAACGGTCAACGGAAGGTACGTACTGAATAATCTGGTCACAGCAAAAACCATTGCTGATATTTGTTCCTGAGCCATCGTTTACCGGACCGCTCGGAAAAATTGTAGTTGGGTCAATAGTGTTAAATGTCACCCCGCTGTCCAATGACAAACGTACCCTTGAATTATAGGAATAGATTACGACGTTTTCATTAGCCGCAGCATTGACATCAGGGGTCATATTTACGCCATTACCGGTGCCTTCATTCTCAAATTGATAAAAATCAACAGCCGCTCCGCCATTATTAATTGGATTGCCAAGGCTGTCCATCTCAATTTCTTTAAGGTCGATTTTCGGGAAATCGGGTTGGAATTCTCCGCGAACCGGGCCGTCGGGCACCTTGAAAGGGGTGTCCATATTTTTATCATCATCTTCCGGAACAACTGGCGGGTATTGCCCTCCCCGTACTCTGTGGGCCTCAACCGTGCTACTTTTGGCATCGCCGAGTTGCAGGCTCGGGTCCTCCTTATCCTTCGAGTCATTACAGCTCCATAACGATAAAACTGCCAATAACATTAACGCGATAAGCCATTGTATGGAATCTCTTTTCATGGTACAAACATTTAACAGACAGACTGAACTTTTTGTGGTATTACATGAATCCAGAACCTGTGTCTTAATAATTAGTGGATAAAGTAGTGCGTAAAATGCATACTGCCGGGAGATAACCCCAGCTTTTAGTATTCTCCAAAGCGTTTCAGTTCTTTGGGAATGAACGGTTCATACTTGTTAAAAGGTAGCAAATATTTCAGAACTAAGAGATCACAAATGTATGATTGGTATGTTTTGCTGTACCATTTGCAACGTTCCTGCAAGTATACGCAAGCCCCCCATGTGTGCCTTCATCCAATGCAGTGCTGCTGGCCTGATTCCTGTGCCCGGCCAGCATTCTTTTGTGGTTGGTGTACCTATGTATCCCCTTATTGGTCCAAAAACCGGAGAACTGGCTTATCCGGCTTTATCATAGGCTTCATTTAACCACCCCACAAGTTCCGCGTCTACCTCCTCCTCAGTGGTCAACCGTACCCTGTGCGTACACATGGCGCCAAAAGGGCCGGAGCTTTCAAGGCGTTCGGTGATTTCCTTTCCCCTGAGCTTTAGGCCCAGATCGATTCTTGTCCTGGTCCCTGGCTTTATTAGGGCGAATTGCCTTTTTCGTATCAGGCTCACACTGTCTTTTTTGGGGGTGATCGTAATATCCTTCCCAAAGGGGTTTATCACCGAGAGAAGCTTTTCGTAAATGGGTTTTAAATCCTCTTTTCCCTTGTATTGCTCCTCCAGAAGGGCCCTGTCATCTATTGAGCCGGCGTCTGATTTCCTGGCCTTGAGGGAAACGAAATTGGCAAACCCATGCGTAAATCCATGCTCCGATTTTAAAAAATCGATAATGGCTTTGTGCTTTGCAATTTTAGAATCTTTTACTACTGCAATCCAATGATCCAGTGGTTTTCCGGTTTTTTCCAAAAGTCCTTTTTCCATATTTTTTTATTTACCAGGCACCAAGCACAGTACCCATTATTGTTAAAGCAACCACGCAATACCCGGCATTGATCCCATAGGCCCTGAAGGATTGCATTTCAAAAAGATAAAGGATCCCCAAAAAAGTAGCTACCCAGGCGGTTCCTGTAAAAAAACCAGCACTGGCACCAAAGGTGATGTCGGCTTCCGGGCCGATAAACATATCTAAAATCAAGGCAGCTATAAAGGCCAGTAAAAGCGAAAGCCCGAATGTTTTGGGAAGGTTCCTTTTCTTTAAGTCTTCCTCACTAACCCCAAAGGCCTTCATCCAGGCCTTCCCA
>DATGCB010000186.1:0-15576 GCA_035312365.1 Eudoraea sp.
AAATATAACTTCCTCTACAATACCGAATCGGACAGGATACTAAAATTATAGCAGGCTATGCCACTTGGTCCGTCGGAGTTTATCCTCAATCCCGATAAAAGCATATACCACCTCAGTTTAGTTCCCGAAGAGATTGCAGAAACGATTATCACGGTTGGCGATCCGGACCGTGTATGGGATGTTTCCAAGTATTTTGATGTCATCGAAGTTCAGAAAAGGAAACGGGAATTTGTAGCCCATACGGGGACCCTGGGTGGCAAACGGATTACCGTGATATCCACGGGCATTGGCATAGGAAATATCGACATCGTGATGAATGAGCTCGATGCCCTGGTCAATATAGACTTTGACAAACGCGTGGTTAAACCGGAACCAACCCGGCTCGATATCATACGCATAGGAACCTCGGGAACCATTCAGCCAGACATCCCCCTGGATTCGTTTATATTGAGTGAATATGCCATAGGTTTTGATAACCTTTTGCACTTTTACGAAAGCGAGCACATTCAACACCCGGAGATTCAGCTTGCCTTTATCGATCATACGAATTGGTCTGTTTTTAAATCGATTCCCTATGTGGTCCGTTGTCAGGATGATTTAGCCGCTCAGCTCGCATCTCATCGGGTGCTAATGGGGTTTACCGCCACCAATGTCGGCTTTTACGGCCCGCAGGGCAGAAGGTTGCGGATGGCGCCTGAAGATGATGACCTGACTGCAAAACTCGCATCCTTCAGCTTTGACGGCATGCGTATTACCAACCTGGAAATGGAGACCTCTGCCATTTACGGACTCTCTACCTTACTGGGTCACCGGGCTGTTTCCATGAATTGTATTTTGGCCAACAGGCACAGCGGGGAATTTTCACTTCATCCGGATAAGGCCGTGGATGAGCTGATACAATATGTGCTTGAGAAGATCACCAGCACCAGATAGGTTTACAGGGAGTTAACTTTTTCGCTGCCCGGTCACCGTTGTGAGGCTCGGGGTTTCATCCCGATGTATTGCATTTTACTGATTCCTTAATTCTTCATATTACCCGACGTGGTACCGGAGTCTGTGTCGCACGCTCCCCGGTAATGCATTTGAATACCCTCCAATTAAATTGTTTCTTTGCATGCAAGGGATTACCATATGAAAAAAGTAAAGATTACAGGTGTTCCGGAACATTTTAACTTCCCCTGGCACCTTGCCATTGAGGAAGGAGCCTTTCGGCAACGGGGAATTGATCTGCAATGGATGGATATCCCGGAAGGGACCGGGAGGATGAGCAGGATGTTGCAGGAAGGCGAATCGGACCTTGCGGTCATCCTAACGGAAGGGATCATTAAAAGTATCACCGAAGGGAGCGCAGCAAAAATAGTACAGGAGTATATCGCAAGCCCGTTACTATGGGGCATTCATGTGGGTGCCGGAAGCAGCTATCAAAAAGTCCCGGAGCTCAGGAATACGAGGGCCGCCATCAGCAGGCATGGAAGCGGGAGCCACCTGATGGCCTATGTGCTCGCCAGGGAGGAAGGATGGGGACACGATGCGGTCGCATTTGAGGTCGTCCATAGTTTGGAGGGTGCCATCGCGGCCCTTACTGAAGGTACGGCCGATTATTTTATGTGGGAGCACTTTACCACCAAACCCTGGGTCGACCATGGAATTTTCCGCAGATTGGGTGATTGCCCCACCCCATGGCCATGTTTTGTGATCGCTGCGAATGCTGCGTTCCTTGCCGCGAACGACGGTACCCTGTCCCATATCCTGGAAGTGATCAATCTTTTTACGGGGGAATTCAGGGAGATCCCGAGCATAGATCGCGCCCTGGCCAATCGGTATGAACAGAAATTGGAGGATATCCGGGAATGGCTCTCCATGACCCGGTGGAGTCAATCACAAATAACACCACAAACTATTGATAATGTTATTAATACACTATACTACTTAAAGTTAGTTGATAAAAAATTAACGCTTCCTGAATTAGTGTATAATTCCAATATTCACCCCTGAGCACCCGACAAAAAAGGCATTCTTTTTTACATTCAGGACAAAAAAGAAAATCGTTCGTTAATTAAATCCTGTATTGCAATGAAAACCCTACCCCTTTCATTCGGTACAGTGATTGTTTGTCTTTTACTTTGTACCGTTAGTTTTAATCTTTCTGCTCAGGATCCCTATCTGCAGAAGAGCCATTGGAAGATACGTAAAATGGCATCGGACATTACCCGCCAGTACCAGCCACGACTGGTCATGGGCGCCCGACAGGCCATTCCATTCAGACAAAAGGCAGCTGAGTTATTAATCCACTGCGCGTAGGTGGAAAATCATTCCGAACGCTCTACGGGAACCAGATACCCCTTATTTTAACGAATCTCGGGCAGGAAAACTTCTGAACTGGCACAGATCCTGGAGTCGTATAAATGGCAGGAATACATGCATGTGAAACAAATAATACAACCCCTGCCGGAAGCCCAGGCCAAGCCATTAGACGCGATAGCACCGCACCACATTACCAAACAATAGGGGACTTATTCATTTTCTGTAGAAGTGCGTTGGCCCTGCTAAAATGCCTGTTCCCAAACCACAGACCGCGATTGGCACTTAGGGGCGAAGGATGTCCCGAAGTCAGGATATGGTGCCGTGAAGGGTCGATGAGTCGGGCTTTGCGTTTGGCAGACCCTCCCCATAATAAAAAAATCACTCCTTCCCTCTCCGTTGAAATAGTGCGTATTACCGCATCGGTAAAGATCTCCCAGCCCTTGTTCTGATGACTGCCAGCCTGTTGGGCCCTCACGGTGAGAGTGGCATTGAGGAGCAGTACTCCCTGGTCTGCCCAGTGTTCCAGATTTCCGCTCTTAGGATATGGTTTGCCGATGTCTGATGTTATTTCCTTAAAAATATTTACGAGGGAAGGAGGATGGGGAATTCCTTCTTTAACTGAAAAACAGAGGCCGTTCGCCTGGTTAGGGCCATGGTAAGGGTCCTGGCCAATAATGACCACCCTGGTGTTGTCAAATGATGAATGATCAAATGCGGCAAAGATATTCCCGCCCACGGGATAACAGGTGTAACGGGAATATTCCGCCTTGACAAAGGTTGCCAGTTCTGCAAAATAAGGTTGTTTAAATTCCCGTTGAAGCCGTTCTTTCCAACCTGGTTCAATGCGCACCTCCATAATAGCGATTTACACTTAAATCACTAAAAATAAGCCTTTGGACAATAACTGGCAAAGAGATACCGGGACGGTGTGGGTTGCTTTGTTATTTGGAAATGGAGGTATAAGTCAATTGCTCCCTGATGACCTCTTCCTGTGATATACGATGTTGCAGAAGTTTAAGATACCCGGCTGTACGTTTGTTGTTGTGATGGGTCAGGGCCCTGGTCACCCACTCCATCGCCAGGTCCAAAGCCCCATTGAATTCGTGGATCACGGCGATGTTATGGCAGGCCTTTGCCCTGATTTTTGCATTAGAATGCTCAACATCCTGTTCCCAAAGTGCGGCTGCTCCCCGATAGTCTTCCTCCAGGGTCCGTTTTTCTGCGGCCATAAAATTGTCGGTGCCACGGACATAGTAGTCCCTGTAAATGACTTGTTCCGACGGATGAAGTCTGGAACCATAAGCGCTGCCCGTAGTCATGCTCTTTTGTAAAACGGAATCCTTCCGGTCCGTGATGGCTCGCAGAGCACCCATAGGACTGATGCCTTTGGCCGATGCCATGATCTGGTCGTTAAATGTGAATTCGTCGATGACTTCTTTATGCCCCGGGTCATAGATCCTCCAACCATTTTCAATAAGCGTTTCCAGCGTTAATTCATGGGCCTTTAACTCTACCCTTTCACGCATCAGGTTACGCTGTTCCATTTTAGTCTTCTTCAGGGAAATTTTGGTGTCGGTATCGTAATATGCCAGTGAAAATATGGCATCTACCCCATGTTTACGGCAAAGCGTTTCTATGGTATTCCAGGTACCTTCCGAAGGTGCCTGGTCCATGCCCTTCATTACCTCCGGGACATCTTCCAAAAGTAGTATATCTTCGAAGCGCTGGTCCTTTGTCAACTCATCAAACAGTCCGTTGATGGCCGCATCGGTCCCCTGCTTTGCCAACTCCTGGTCCTGTACCGAAAGGATCTGGTCCAGCCTGTCCTTGTATTCTGCCCGTTCCGCAGGAATACTGCTGTTAATGATACCGATCCTTTTAATGGTTTTGGAGAGATCCACAGCGGCAGGTTCCATGGTATGTATGCCCAACTGTTTTGTACTATTGCAGGCGGTCGATCCCAGGACCATGCAGGTCATCAGTAAATGCGAAAGGTACTTTCTCATGTGAATATGCATTGAGCGCCGTGACTTTTTAAGCCCTAGCCGCCATAATTACTACTTATTAACAGTAGTTTTACCCTAAATATTGCCCATGCCAAAGAATAGGATGTAACGGACACGTCTAAAAATAAGAGGTCATCCCTCAAAACCTACGTACCTGCCCTAATGAACGGCCCCCTAGTTTTACATATCGACCCGAATACATACCTTTGCCCCGTGATGAGGAGGATTTCCAAAAAAACACTTCAGGATCTTGAATTTCCAGTAGTACTGGAACAGCTGTCGGCCGGTTGCGTTACAGAGTTGGGGAAGGAAAAAGCAGGGGCTGTTTCACCGGTAGCATCGGAGGATACCCTTTTACAAATTCTTGGGCAGACCTCGGAATACCTCGCTTCCTTTACGAATGAAAATCGTATTCCCAATCATGGATTCGACAATATCCGGGGAGAATTAAAACTTTTGAATATTGAGAATACAACCCTTGAAATTCAGGGATTTCGAAAAATAGAGTCCCTCTGTTCCCTCGTGGTAACCCATAAAAAGTTCTTTAAAAAATTCAGGGAATACTACCCCCTGCTCTTTGAAGTCACAGAAGGCCTCGATGAAAACAAGGAAATCCCGGTGCATATCAACGGAGTCCTCGATCGCTTTGGGGAGATCCGGGATGATGCCTCTGAATTGCTGCGAGGTATCAGAAGGCGTATGCATCAGATAAAAGGCAAAATAAACCAAAGTTTCGGGGCCGCCCTGCACAGGTACCAGGCAAACGACTTCCTGGATGAGATCCGCGAATCGGTCGTTGACAATCGCAGGGTGTTGGCGGTAAAAGCCATGTACCGCAAAAAGGTCAGAGGTGCGGTGATGGGTGCCTCAAAAACCGGAAGTATCGTTTACATTGAACCGGAGGACGCCTTAAAATACAGCAGGGAACTCCATCATCTGGAATTCGATGAAAGGGAAGAAATTCAGCGTATCCTCAATGCGCTCACATCGCGGATAAGTCCTTTTGCCCCACTCCTGGCAGACTACCAGGAGTTTTTGGCACAGCTCGACCTTACAGCTGCCAAGGCAAAATATGCTGCCGAAATGAATGCCATAATGCCCGTTATCAACAATGACCGGTACCTGGACCTTCGAAACGCATTTCATCCCCTGCTCTACATGAGCAATAAGCTAAAAAAAGAGAAGACCTTTCCCCAAACCATAACGCTGCATCCGGAAAACAGGATCATTGTGATCTCCGGGCCCAATGCAGGTGGTAAAAGCATTACTTTGAAGACGATTGGAATACTTCAAGTAATGCTTCAATCAGGGCTTCTGATTCCCGTTCATGAAAGGAGTTCCGTATGCCTGTTTGACGCTGTATTGACCGATATCGGGGATAATCAATCCATAGAAAATCATCTGAGTACCTATAGCTATCGCCTGAAAAACATGAACGGATTTTTACGCAAGTGTGATAAGGATACCTTATTCCTGATTGACGAGTTCGGCACCGGCAGCGATCCCGAATTGGGCGGAGCCCTTGCGGAAGCCTTCCTGGAAGTATTTTATGAGCGCAACGCTTTTGGGGTGATTACCACCCACTATGCCAACCTGAAAGCCCTGGCAGATGAACTGCCACATGCCACAAATGCCAATATGCTGTTCAATGCAGAAACCCTGGAGCCGACCTTCCAACTGGAACTTGGCCAGCCGGGGAGTTCGTTCACTTTCGAGGTCGCCCAAAAAAATGGGATCCCCTATGGCCTTGTCAACAAGGCTAAGAAGAAAGTAGAGCGTGGCAAAGTGCGTTTTGATGCCTCGATAGCCAAACTTCAAAAAGAACGTTCTAAGATGGCTAAAACGGGCTCCAGGCTCGAGTTGGAAGAGTCCAGGGCGAGGGAGGAAACAGAACGGCTCGAGAAATTGAACGCGAAGATTAAAACGAAGCTCGAGAATTACCAGGAATTATACGATCACGACCAGCGGATGATCCATCTTGGCAACAAAGTAAACAAGGCAGCTGAACGATATTTTCAGGACAAGAAAAAGCGGCCACTGGTTTCTGAACTGCTGCGCATCGTGGAAACCGAAAACAGCAAACGAAAAAAGAAATCGGCCCATGCTGCCAGGGAGGAACGCCAAAAAAAGGCAGGTGTTTCCAGGGAGGTCCGGCAGGAGGTCAGGGAAATAAGAGAACAGAAAAAAGTGGCTCAAAAAAAGGCAGCGGCCGCGAAAAAAAATGTACCGGGGCCTTTATTTAAAGTCGGTGACCGCGTACGGTTGTTCGACGGGAAGGCGGTGGGTTCTATTGATTCCCTGGAAAAGGACAAAGCGGTGGTAAACTACGGTATATTTACCACGAATGTTAGTGTGGATCAGCTGGAACTGGTGGAAGCGGCAAACAGTCAGCATAAATAACCAGGCACCCGCTGCGGAAGTGATGAAAGCATCCATTTGAGCACCGGAGGATGATCCCCTGGCGTATTTTTACCTCAAAGTACCGGCTTAAAAAGAAATTGGGGCTGGGTAAGGAGCAAGACCTGAATTCAATTTTGAACGGACATTAAACTAGGTAGTGTCTCAGGTAGGTTGTAATTTTGTGGGGTGGAATATCCTGAAAATAAAAAGATCATCCTTTTCGACGGTGTGTGCAACCTCTGTAACCGCTCGGTACAGTACATCATAAAACGAGATAAAAAGGATGTGTTCCGGTTTGCCCCTCTTCAGAGTGAGATCGGTGAAAAATTGATCAATGAACGGAAGATCGATCCCTCAAAAGTAGATTCTATTGTCCTTATTGAACCCAATATTGCCTATTACATAAAATCTTCGGCCGCTCTGAAAATAGGCAGCTCCTTTGGCGGAGGTTATCATTTGCTGGTCATCTTCCAATGGGTTCCGCGGGTCATCCGGGACTGGATTTATGATCTCATTGCCAGTAGGCGTTACCGATGGTTTGGGAAAAGGGAGGCCTGTATGGTGCCCTCTTCGGGCATAAAAGCCAGGTTTTTAAATTAATCTACACCACGGCCCTTGTTATGTAATACATGGCAATCAGGACAAAAAAGTTATGTACACCATGAAATATAATTCCAGTAAGCAACCCCCTGGTCTTATTGGCAAAATGGCCGAGAACCAATCCAAAAAAGAAGAAAAAGACAAAGAGTTTAAAATCGAAATGTATCAAGGCAAATAAGGCGGCCTGGAGTACATTGGCTACCATAAACCCCACTTTTTTTTCCACTGCCCCAAGGATAACCCCCCTGAAAATAATTTCTTCATAGATGGGTCCTATCACCGCGATGAACAAAACGGAAAAACCAAAACCATAGGTTTGCAAGAGTGCCCTGATCTCTTCCTTTGCATTTAAAAGCACACCGGAGAGTTCGGTTTCGGTAAGGTCGATAAAGTTACCCAGGAATTTAAGCAAAATTACATTAAAGATGACAAAGCCGATGCTGAGTGCAAAGTTTTTTAACAGGGAGATATTGCTGTAATAAATAGGTTTAAGCACTCTTCTGTTCAGGACTAACAGGGTACTCAGTACCATTCCGATCATAAAAAAGAGGGAACTCCTCGCCAAAGCGACAGGGTCTTCCGTTTCTTCAATATAGGTACTCACTACATTGAAGTAATAGTTTATATGGTCCTGATAGTAGAAGAAAATAATACCCAGGTATTGCACCAACAAATAAAGGAAGCTAATCACCCAAAAGTGCTTTAAATTCCAGTTGAAATTAAGTTTTTGATGCAATGTGCTGTTCTTTTTACTTATTTGATTTCCCAAATGGTAAACGGGCAATACCCATAGGTATGGAACTAAAAAGAGGAGTACTATGGAAAGGCCAAAAAGAGCCATATGAAAGACCTCAGAAACGTTTAATCCGAGCAAAGGATTTTTTATGAGGATCTGAAAACGCTTTACCCCCAGGAAGTCGTCATAACTGTCCAGCTTCTGGAGGCTTCTATAGGTGGCAAGTGCCGTTCTGGCGTCTGAATGTTCAAGATCATGTACCAGCAAGGCCTGTAAGCCCTCTACCCTGTTCCATTCCGTTAGGGTATCCCTTACCAGTAACTCCCTCGAAGTTTCAAAGTTACCCAATTCGGCCATTGCGAGGGCCATCTCGTTATTGTTAATGAACGTTGAATCCCGGGACCCGATCATGTCGTAGAGATACAGCGCTTTTTCCGGTTCCCGGAGTTGCAACAGCAAATTTGCTTTTTGGTTCATTACCCATAGGGTTGTATCCTTGTCTGCCGAAGCAAGTAAGATTTCCCTGGCCAATTCGGTCTTACCCTGATCATTTAAGGCATTGGCCAATTCATAGGAAAGGTCCAGTTTTTCATTCAGTCGCTGCGCTTTTTTGTAATATTCAAGGGCCAGGATGGAATTTTCACTGTAATAGTCGCCTAACATTTCATTGATGGCAGCAATTTGAATATTTGTCCAGTCTTCGGGTTGATTTTTAATGGACCGTTCCGCATCTTCCAGAACCTGCAGCTTTTCTTCCCCGTACAGGGTTTCAACACGGTACAATAGGACCTCAGGGTTTCCCGGATATTTACCGTACAGATCTGCGATACATTCTTCAGTTTCCTCCCATTTAAGATTGTAGTCTTCATATTCGTCCCAATAGGAATTCCCGATAAATTTACATCGCTCAATTTGGGCCGTAATATGGCCGGGGTGAGCCAAAATATAGGCGTTGAACCGACCAAGGATATCCTGGAAATTCCGATCCTTTAAAGCATTCAGTTCGCTTACATAGTAGGCATGACTTTCGGTAGAACCTAAATCCGGAGGGTCCTGGGCAATGGTATAAAGGCTGAAAAACAGAGAGATAAGGAGGAGATTTTTCAGGCGCATGTATGAAGTGATTGGTTTGTGAACGTTTTACTTGAAATGTACTAACGCAGAAAACGAGCTCAAAGTACATGTTCCCTCACTCACACGCCTACTTTACCCACTTGTAGTTTTAAGTCCTTTGGTGTATGCCTAGGTTTATGGCCATCTAAAAACCATTTATTATGAAAAAACTATCACTCTTATTCGCACTTTGCCCCTTGCTGATCTGGGGAAATGACACCAACATTCCTTCAAAAATAAAAGGTGTGACCGTATTTCTGAGCGGTGCGCAGGTTACCAGGGAGGCGATGACCCATTTAAACGAGGGCACGACCGAATTGGCCTTCGGAGGCCTTTCGCATAAAATTGAAGAAAGCAGTATTCAGCTAAGCGGTTTACAATCTGTTTCCATACTGTCATTGAGCTATGATATTGTCTATTCATCCCATGCCAAAGGTGATCCCCAAATATTAGAATGGGAAATGTCCCTGGAGACACTTCAAAATGAGGTCGCGCTCTTAAAAAATGTGATTTCGGGGCTGGAAGAGGAAGAAAAAGTGATCACAACAAACCGGTTGGTCAGCACGGACAGCCAGGCATTGGATCTCGCAAAGATTAAAGAGATCAGCCGATATTACCGGGAGCGTATCACTGCCATTAAAAATGAAGTGTTTAAAACCAACCTGAAGATCAAGACCCTGAATGCAGAAATGCGGGTCCTGAAGAAACAATTGACCGAGGCCAACAATGCCCCCGAGGAAGCCGAGGGTAAAATCACCATTAAATTTGATGCTCCGACCGGAACCAGTCTAAGGCTCTTGTTTACCTATTTGGTCAAGGACGCCGGATGGATACCCACCTATGATATTAAATCCGGGAAGATAAATGATCCCCTGGACCTTGCCTATAAGGCCCATGTCTATCAGAAAACGGGCAAGGATTGGGAGGATGTAAATCTTACATTGTCCGCGGCCCATCCTAATATAAAGATTGCCAGACCCAATTTGGGGTCCAGGTATCTCAATTTCGTCAGCCGATATGCTGACCGGCCCAGGTCAGATGCCCTGAAAAAGTATAAATATGTTTATAACCCGACGGTTAAGCAGGTGACCGGCATTGTAACGGACGATTCAGGGACCCCGTTGCCAGGTTGTTCCGTGGTGGTACAGGGAACTGATAAGGGTACCCAGACCGATTTTGACGGGTACTATTCCCTGGCAGTTTCAGGCGGTCGGGATTTGGCGTTTTCATATTTGGGCTTTAAACCTGAACAAATGCCTATTTATTCTTCCATTGTGAACGTGACCCTGGAAGAGGATGCAGCTGCCCTGGACGAAGTTGTGGTTACGGCGTATAGCAGCACCGCTGCGGTATCTGCCAGCAGGCCGGAAAACATGCTGCAGGGGCAAGCAGCTGGCATTCATATCAGGGGCAATTCAGGCTTTGAACCACCGCAAAGGCCTCTTTATATTATTGACGGGGTAACTGCTGTAGACTTTGTGGAGGGTGATCTGGACGAAGATGAAATTGAGTCCATTGAAGTTCTGAAAGGCGCAAATGCCATCTCCCTCTACGGTTCAAAGGGGAGCCAGGGCGTAATCGTCATCACCACCAAAAAAAACAGGTTAGAGGCGGACTTAACCAATACCAGGTTCAATATTGAGAAGCCATATTCCATTACCTCGGACGGGGATATCACCGCCATAGAGATAAACAAATTTCAATTGGAGGCAGACTATGAATATTATGCAGCACCCATCGTCAATGAGAATGTCTTCCTGACGGCCACATTCACAAATTGGGAAAAGTACAACCTGCTTCCCGGAGAAGCCAACATCTATTTTGAAGGGGCCTATGCCGGCAAGACCACGATAGATCCATACACTGTTAAGAGGGAAATGCTGTTGTCCCTGGGCACCGACCCGAACATCACAGTGACCAGAAGACAGGAAAGGAATTTCAAGAGGAAGTCCTTCACGGGAAGCAACCGTATTCTGGACAGAACCTACGGACTGTACGTGCGCAACAATAAGGGGATAGATATTGCGCTAAAATTGGTAGATCGTGTCCCCCTTTCACAGAATAAGGAAATTAAAGTGGATGATATCGTTACAAAGTCCGCAGATTATGATGAAAAGAAAGGCCTGTTGACATGGATCATGAATTTGGCACCCGGTGAGCGTAGGTCCGAAAGCTTTTCATTTCAGGTAAAATTCCCGAGGTACAAGACCATATCGCTCTGATAAAAGTTTAGAAGGTTGCCTGACATTTCCGCACCCGGCGGGCAACCTTCCTTAAATTTATCAGCATCTGTCAGGTGCGAATCTATGTGTTTGCTATTTTACGGCATCCAGATTGTCGTCCCAGTTTTTTACCCTCGGTTTTCCGAGTTTGCCAACAGATTTTGCAACCATCATGGATACTGTGGCATCCCCCGTCACGTTCACGACAGTTCTGCACATATCCAGTGGCCTGTCTACCGCGAAGATCAGTGCCAGACCAATGGCCAGTTTATCGGCCGGAAACCCGATCGCTTCCAGTACTATGACCAACATGACCATGCCTGCCCCCGGAACAGCCGCCGATCCGATGGAGGCCAGCAAGGCGGTCAGTACAATGGTCAGCTGATCCCCGAATGTAAGCTCAAATCCCAGGGCCTGGGCAATAAACACTGCCGCGACACCCTGATAGAGACTGGTCCCATCCATATTGATGGTCGCCCCAACGGGAAGCACAAAACTGGAAACTTCCTTATCTACCCCGATATGCTCTTCCACGCGTTCCATGGTGACCGGAAGCGTAGCTGCGCTTGAACTTGTAGAAAATGCAAGGAGCTGGGCCGGGCTGATCTTATTCAAAAAAGTAAAGGGATTGTAGCGCGTAAAGGTGGCGACCACCACCGCGTAAAAAACGATCATCAGGGCGAGTCCCAGCAATACAACCCCTGCGTATTTCAGAAGTGCCAGCAGCAGGTCAGGGTCGCTCGATGATACCACCACCCCTGCGAGCAGGGCAAATACCGCAAAAGGTGCGGTAAGCATGATGAGATCTACCATTTTCAGAACTATTTCATTGAGGGAATCGAAGAAGTTCTTTAAGGGTTCTGCTTTTTTTTCGCCGACCAGAAGCATGGAGATCCCGAGAAATATGGCAAAGAAGATCACCTGCAACATAAGACTGTTATTGCCCATTGCGTACAATGCATTATCCGGGACCATGTCTTCTAAAAATTGTAACGGACCGCTTTCCTTTTGCCTGGAGGCTTCCTCCAGTTTGGAAGTAACTCCACTATCCGTGGAATAGGTCTCCGTAAGTTTTGTGATGGTCTCTTGGGAAATACCTTCTCCGGGTTGCATAACATTCACCAGGAGCAGGCCGATGGTGATGGCAATTACCGTGGTACATATATAAATTATTATGGTCCTGAGGCCAATATTCCTGAATTTGGAGATATCCTTTAAATCGGAAATCCCTTTGATCAGCGAGGCCAGGATCAATGGGATGGCAATGAGTTTTAAAAGTTTTACAAAGATTGTTCCGAAGGGATTGATCCAGTCTTCCACAAAATTCCTGCCCCAATCGGGGTAGGTCATCCCAAATCCAAAAAGGATGCCCAGGACCATCCCGATGAGGATCTGCCAATGCAATTCCATTCTTCTCATAAAACGCAGTTTGATTTAAAAGAACATCACCCCTCTTTGATATTTTCTCTTCGGCAGTTGAAGCCGCCGGATAAAATCACCCTGTTGCCAAACAAAAACTATGCTGCATACGATCGGATAGGTCCAAAATAAAAAGGTGAAATGAGTTCACGCGGGTAAGATAGCATTTTGGGGGGAAACCCCCTAAAAAGCCCGCTATATTTTAATGGTCCTGTTCAGCAGGGCGTAATCGGCCACCACCAATGCGGCCATGGCCTCCACTATGGGGACCGCCCTTGGCACCACACAGGGGTCGTGCCGGCCTTTTCCCTGGACCTGAACAGTATTCCCGTCCTTATCAATGGTTTCGTAGGGCTGTATGATCGTCGCCACCGGTTTAAAAGCGACGTTAAAGTAAATATCCATCCCATTGCTGATGCCCCCCTGGATGCCGCCGCTATAGTTGGTTTTAGTGCTGCCATCTGAGTTGAACTGGTCGTTGTGCTCACTGCCCTTCATGGCAACCCCTGCAAAACCGCTGCCATATTCAAATCCCTTGACGGCATTGATGGACAGCATGGCCCTGCCCAGTTCGGCATGTAATTTGTCGAATACCGGCTCCCCGAGTCCAACCGCAGCATTTTTAATCACACAGGTAATCACCCCGCCCACGGTATCCCCTTCTTTCCGGACCGATTTAATATATGCTTCCATTTTCGCGGCCGTATCAGGGTCCGGACAGCGTACCGGATTCGATTCGGAAAGGGTAAGGTCTAGTTGAGTATAATCCTGTTCAAGTTTCATCGTTCCAACCTGGGAAACAAAAGCCCGGATACTCACGTCCTGCAGGAATTGTTTGGCAACGGCACCGGCCACTACCCTGCTCGCTGTTTCCCTCGCCGAACTTCGGCCCCCGCCCCGGTAATCCCGTATGCCGTATTTTTTATCATAGACATAATCGGCATGGGAAGGGCGGTACGAATCCCTGATATGGGAATAATCCCCAGATTTCTGGTTGGTGTTGTGGATGACAAAACCAATGGGCGTCCCGGTGGTCTTGCCTTCAAATATCCCCGAGTAGAAAACCACGGTATCCGGTTCCTTGCGTTGTGTAACAATAGCTGATTGCCCTGGCTTGCGCCGTTCCAGATCTCCCTGAATTGCCTCCAGGTCGATCTGGATCCCGGCAGGGCACCCATCTATAACTCCCCCGATCGCCGGGCCGTGGGATTCTCCAAAGGTGGTCAGTTTAAAGATGGTGCCAAAAGTGTTTCCCGCCATTTTATACGGTGCTTATTTAATTTCTAATACGTTACTTGTTCCTGGTTCCTGGCGGCTGCCGGTTGATCACAGTCCGCTGATCATCCCCAATTGATTGTGATATGTTCAAAGGTAAATGTTAAATAAGTGGAAACAAAACACGGTCGGTTAATAATATCGTAATAAGGGAAGATAAATTTTAATGGAAACTTTACGGTAAATTATGCTATTCTTAAAGTATATCCTGCCGCTGCTGCTTCCCGGCATGCGTACTTTTGTACCAACCTATAAAAGGACGAGCTATTGAAGAAGCGAGAATTGGAAGTAGCCGTTATTTCCGGTGTGCATCTGGGAACCTACGGTTGCCATACAGACGAACTCTTAACGTACCTCAACAGTATAAAGCCCCGAAAATTGGTGCTCAACGGGGATATATTGGATGTCTGGAATTTTAAAACGCATTATTTTCCCCCGGCACACCTGAACGTCCTGAGAAAGATCATTGGTCTGGCCTCCAGGGGCACTGAAGTCTATTATATTCCAGGGAATCATGACCAATTGCTCCGAAGATTCGGCCATGCCCAAATGGGGAATATCAGTATTGACGATCAGCTTGTTTTAAATCTGGACGGTAAGAAAGCCTGGTTCTACCACGGAGATGTTTTTGATGTTTCCATACAAAATGCCAAATGGCTGGCCAGATTGGGAGGTCAAGGCTGTGCCCTGCTTATACGGATCAACCGTGTTTTCAATTGGGGACTTACAAAATTGGGAAGGGAAAAGTTCTCCATTTCCAAGCGTGTTAAAAAGGGGGAAAAAAGCGCCATAAAATACATCCGAAATTTTGAAGAGACGGTCTCCAATCTTGCGATCGATAATGGTTATGATTATGTGGTTTGCGGTCATCTTCACCAACCGAAAAAAGAGATCAGGGAAAACAGGCATGGACAGTGTACCCACCTGAATTCAGGGGACTGGGTGGAAAATCTCACCGCCCCGGAATATTCATTTAAAAGATGGAAAATCTACAGGTACAACCATGACAAGTTATCGGCATTCTATGCGGATGGAGATCTCAAAGAGGTGGACATAGATGAATTGATCGATTCAATTACGGATATGAAAGCCGAGAAAAAAAAGGAGAAAGACGAAAAATCATTGGAGGATTAACGCCTCCTTTAAAATGGTCACCGGATGTTTGGCGACCTTTTTTGTACCGTCGTAGATCTGATGCCTGCAACTGGTTCCATTGGCTGCAATGATCGTATCATCTTCCGATTTGCGTATGGCCGGAAATAGTTTCAACTCCCCTATTTGCATACTTACCTTATAATGTTCCTTCTCATAGCCGAATGAACCAGCCATCCCGCAACATCCGGAGGGGATGATGGAAACCGAATAGTTCCTGGGAAGGTTGAGAATATCAAAAGTGACTTTTTGATTTGACAGTGCTTTCTGATGACAATGCACATGAATCTTAATCTTACGCGGTGTCAGCGTAAATTTTTCGGCAGTAATGCCCCCATTTTGCATTTCT
>DATGCB010000187.1:0-5943 GCA_035312365.1 Eudoraea sp.
AAGGGGTGTTACCGGCCCCAAAAACTTCCATTGTTTTCCTTTTGACTCACTGATACACAGCGCGTATATACTAAAAGAAAAAAAGAGGGTACCCAGGATAATACACCAGGCTATATAGGATTCCAAAGCCGTCGTAAATCCAAAATTAAACCCCAGGATCAACAGTAAAATGGCGTGGTACATTTGATATTTCACGCCAGTTTCAAAACTGCTTATTTGCCCGGCCGTTAAAGATTTTTTTAAGGCATGCGCACCAAAAGCGCCAAACAAAACTGCTAACAATCCATATAGTGCACCCGTAACCTGAACCAACAATATTGTCTCCATAGGCATCTAAGATAGAAAAATGGCACAATGCGCCTTTAACTTTGGCAGGATGGTTTCCCAATCGGAATCATGGAGGCAGAGGAGTTTGTCAAAATGCAACGCTTAACTTCTACGGAGAGATTGAAAATAATTCAGCGGGAATTCCGTAACTTAATTCCCTAAAAATCACGGACATGAAATTAAAACCAGTTCTCATCATCGCACTCCTCCTGGTGCTGTATGCCTGCGGGAGTTCAAAGTCTGCTGAACCAAAGGACGCTTCGTTAAGGGAAACTATGGAGGACAAGAACAGGATGTCTGTTTCTCTGCTTAACCAAATCCGGCGATTGCCCGGGGTAGCACTTCGAAACGGCGTCCCGGTATTCACAAAAACGACGAATTCAATTGCAGCGGGCAACAACTTTGAACCCTTATATGTCCTGAATGATTATATCGTCGGCAATTCGTTCAGGGATATCAATCAATTGGTTGAAAACGTGAACGTAGCCAAAATTGAGGCCATTACGGACTCGGAAGCTTCTTTTTACGGCTCCAGGGGCGCTAATGGCGTCATTAAGATCACCACCATCAAATGACCATTGGCCTTAATGTAAAAAGCAAAGCCCCGGATGTAATCCGGGGCCCATTAATTACGTATTCATCGTATAGAAAAATTGTTCCCGTATAATTTTACCCTCTTCCACCTTATAAACCCCAATTTCTGAGGATTTTGAGCGTTGCCCTGAAGGTTTGTGGGTGGTATCCATCTCAAATTTGACCGTAAACCAGTCATCCGCCACAACAGGATCTGATGCATTGCTACTGTGTACTTCAAAGGTATTCTGCCACCACTCCCCTTTTTTCATGACCGCTTCCATACCCTCCAGATGCCCCATTTCTCCCGGGTCCTCAGTTTCAATACTTACAATGTTCGGGCTGTAAAGTTCCTGGTAGGCCCGTTCGTATTCCCCATTGTTGCACCATTCCACCAAATGATTCGCTACTTCCTGTGTTTTCATATTAGCTGTTGTTTCCATATCTGTTTTTTTTTGATTAATCTCCTTAAGGTACTCTTTTTTTAAACCCAATATCGGGAGTTAACATAAGTTTAAAATTAGGCCAGGACGTACGTAACAATTACTTTTTTCAGGGAGTGCCATCTGTGCGGGAAGCATTCCTGACGAGGCGACGGGATTTATTGTTTCGCGTTTTGGGGGCAGTTGAATATTCAACGCATAAACCGTTCCTTCCTATGGAATAGCTGCTGGCAAAGCCCATAAAATAATGGGGGTTCATTCTATGATTACGGAGACCTGACGGTCCTTATGAAGGTCAATGGTGCATTCCTTAAAACTGGGGGGACCAAAGGTTTTCATCCGGGCATTTGAGAATCCCATGGCTTCTTTTGGTATTCCCAGCCAATTGGCGTCCAGTTGCCCATTATTGTTGGCATCGTGAAAAACTGCGAGTGCATATTCTCCGTTGGGGAGGTCGTACATTTTGAAATAGGTGATCCCCTTTATAGCTTCAGTGCTGTCGCTTTTATACGCCTGGTCAAATTTCAGAAATCCTTCTGCTGAATTATAAAGGGCAATATTTACCTTACCTTCCGAAGTATGAACTCCCTCTACCGTCACGGAAAGTGAGTGCTGAGCAAAACTGCCCATGGGAATTATAAGGATAAGGAATACAATCTGCTTCATAATACCGCTATAAATCGCTGCTGACCTGCCCCTAATTCGGGTCCTGTAAGGGTGCCTGGCCTTCATTTATTTTTTTTAAAAGCAATTGGTACATCCCGGCTGTTTCTGTGGAATCAGAAAAATTGAGGTACAGGTTTAATGAATCATTGTGAACCACTCTTATTTTTGGTTGCCTTAAGTTATCGACATAAACACGTACCCTGTTTTCGGGATACGTGGAATCCTTGAAGATCCCTTTTTCCTTTTCCCAGGCCGAAAAGCCATTGATACGTTCCATTTGAGGCATTTTATCCACCATCATCACATGGTTCATATCCGAAAACTTTAGTTCTTTATAATATACCCCGGATAAGATCCTGATATGATCGCCCTCCAGTCGGGTCCAATTCTTGTAGTGCGCTATAAAGGCCAAAACGCAAATTATGACCGTCAGTACAATGAGCAGGTTCCATAACCAGTGCCTTTTTTTACGAGCCATCTATATGTTTTTTAATCCTCCTATAGTAGGAACGGGTAATATGCGTAAAAATTTTCAGCGGTTGGCTAAAATTTGTTTCGCGTAAAAATAGTGACGGAATCATCAAAAACTTCTGTAATTCAGGCAAAATATATGCTAAATAATAAAAGGGTATCCAGATAAGCGTGTGCCAGGATAAGTATAATCAGCCGTTTATTCAATAGTAGATACATTGTAGATAGTGCCAATCCCATCATCGTGGTCTGCACCACCCCCATAACACCCCATTGATAATGGGCCAGGCCAAATAAGACAGCACTGAATACCACAGAAATAATGTTTTTATGCCGTACATGATCCGTGATAAATTGAAGTCTGTCCATTAAGTACCCCCTGTATACGAGTTCTTCTCCAAAGGATGAAACCAGGTACACCCCCAGCATCGAAACCGCCAACATCCCGGGGTTGTTTTTTAGATATTCGTACTTGCTGAGATCTGCCTGTTCCATGGTACCACCGAAATTGATTATAATCATGGATCCCAAAAGGAACGCGATCAAAGCGATGACAGAAACCACCAATGACCAAAGAAAGGTATTCAGGTTCCCCTTCCACCCCCTGTTCCGTTTTTTTAGTCCCAGATCACGGATATCCCCGAACCGGAACCACTGTCCCAGCAACACGAGAAGTATCAGGATAACATTTGCAACCCATACGATCCCCTGCTGCAGGCCCTGATTGCCTGTGGCAAACGGACCAGCGAGCCCAAGGAAGGCGAGCACCACGCCGAAAATAACGGTCAGTTCAATAATGGTCGCGTACTTCCTGGTTAACAGCCAGTTTCCAATAGTATCCCGCAGCCCTGATTTTACCCTGTATTCCATATGTCCCTTTTTTTATGTTCACACTAAAAGTAAGTGGATGGGAAACGACAATGGTTTTACTTCAGGAAGGCGAACCCTATTTTTAATCACCGGGATATTCCGGAAGCATTTCGAAAGGCAGTGGGCGTTTTATTTGTTTTCCTTTTAAAAATGGTATTGAAGGATGATTTGGATGAAAAGCCCACCGAGTACATGATCTCCTGTACGGTCATATGATTGGAACGGTCTGCAAGTAATTTTTTAGCGGCTTCTATTCTAAATGAATTAACAAAATCGAAGAAGCGCTTATTAAACGTCTGGTTGATTACCTGCGAAAGTTCTCTGGACGACACCCCGAGGGAATGGGCTATTTGGTTTACAGATAGATCCGGATTTACAAAAGGTTGTTCCCGTTCCATATACGAAACCAGTTCCTCCGCATAGTTTGTCCGCTGAACATCAGACAGGGTTGAACCGACATATTTCGGTTTTGGGGCATAAGGGATCCCGGACAAAACCTCGGATCTTCGCAATACCTTAAAAAGTATCCTGTTTATAAAGTAGAATAGAAAAACCATGAATACCAATAATACCGCATTGATATAGCTTTTAAATACCGTAATTGAAAAAACAGTATGCATTATACCCAGTACCCAGACCGCGATAATAGAATTGATTATAAAATGCAGCCAATCCAGGTTTACCTTGCTGAGGTTGGAATATTGATCCCGGATATTCCGGTCGTATTTTCTAAGTACTCGTTTGGAAAAGAACAGGTATATCCCGCCATGCGCATAAAAGAGTGTGACAATCAATAAAGCTCCTTTGGGGGCATCGATGGAACCGACGGTATTTAATGAATGTTCGTACGGTCCCTCCGCCAGGGAATAGATCAACAGTAAACCCAACAGGCAAATTACGAAGGGAATCAGGTGCACCCCGTGTTTAATTTCCAACCTGAAGTTTCTGTATACATGGGTGAGGGTATATAAATAAAGCAAGGGGCCAAATAACAGTAAAAAGGCATCATCAAGCAAAAAGAACAAAGGCAGGAAGGAGGTAATTCCATTCATTTGCAGCAGGAGGTCGCCGATATTAATGCCCAAAAGCAGAAAAAATATCCCCAGTAGCACGTTGCTCTTCCTGATACCACTGCCAGTAGACAGTAAAAAAACAGCAATAAAAATAAGCTGAAATGCCACCAGCAGGGAAAGTACCGTATTTATGTCGAGCTTCATTTCCCTGGCTATTCTTTGTGTTTTTCAAACCAGGCCAGGGTATGGGCGATCTTGGTAATGAGGTTGCTTGGTCGGTTGGCTATCCCGTGACTTGCCCCGGGAATCTCTACCAATACCGTTTCAATTTTCCGCAACTTCAGGGCGTGGTACAGTTGTTTGGCCTCACTGGGAGGCGTCCTTAAATCGTCCATCCCTACCATAACCATCGTGGGGGTCTCTATATTTCCCACCAGGGACAAAGGGGAGAATTTCCAATACCCCTCAAAATTTTCCCAGGGCTGCCCGGGATAACGGGAATTTGCATATCCAAAATAATTATCAGCAACGAGGGTCTTACTGATCCAGTTCACAACGGGTTTCGCCACTACTGCAGCTTTGAAGCGATTGTTTTTACCAATCATCCAGGCGGTCATTATACCGCCGGCACTGCCTCCTGTCACAAACAGTGCGCCTTCATGTGCAATCCCCTTACCGATACAGAAGTCAACCCCATCCATAACATCGTTATAGTCGTCCCCGGGATAATTATTGAATAGCAGATTCCCGAACTCCTCCCCATAACCGGTACTACCCCTGGCATTTGGGTAAAAAACCACAAACCCGGCTGCTGCGTACCATTGCATTTCAACAGAAAACCGATCCCCGTAATTGGCAATGGGGCCCCCGTGATTTTCCACCAGGAATGGATATTGCTTCCCGGCCTCATAATCCGGGGGATAGACTACCCAGCCTTGTATATCGCGTTGATCCACCGAGGAAGTATACCAAATTTCTTCCACCGTGCCCAGGGTCCTGTAGTGGAGCAATGGCTTATTTAATTGTGTTAACAACGTCGGTTGCGCGGATATCGAGGCTATCACCGCCAATTCAGAAGGGTGGTCGGGTCTGCTGTGCGTATAGGCCAGGGTCCCATTGTCCGAGACGCTGTAGGAACCTCCGGAATATGGCCGGCCAATCGTTGTACCTCCCAGGTCGTCTGCGCGTTTTGTAATTCTTCCATTCAAGGAGATATAGCCAATCTTGGTATTTCCTTTATCGTCGTAAGTGAAATAAAGTCCTTCACTTTTGGCATCCCACCGAAGATCTGAGATACTTCGGTCCAGACCGGCAGATAAGACTTTTTGACTCCCTCCGCCTGTATCCATGATTTGTAATTTCCTTACCTGATATGCCTGTATTTTATCCTCAAAACCGACATAGGCAATATACCGGCCGTCCGGAGCTGCTACCGGGTGCTCATCGGGGCCCTTTCTGTTGGTCAGCATGGAAATTTCTCCGGTGCCTGTAGCCACAGAATAGATCTCACTATTGCGGAAGTCATATTCCCAATCGTCATTTCTGTTCGCCGAAAAATAGATCCTTTGGCCATCAGCGCC
>DATGCB010000188.1:0-2505 GCA_035312365.1 Eudoraea sp.
GCAAGTGAACTGGTTCGCATAAAGGCCCGTCTGCTAAATTTTAGTGATGCTGGTGTAGTTGACATTTTTGTTTTTTTTTACCCGTTCTCCCCTTTTATGGAGTGCTTCCGGATCTTGTTTATTTCTTGTTAATTCTACTGATATTTTCAGAGCTATATGCATTAAATGGGGATTATGCCATTTTCTCCGCTGCCAGTTCAACGGCTTTATAAATACGTTGATAAGATGCACATCTGCAAATATTTCCGTGCATTGCATCTTTGATCTCCGATTCATCCGGGTTGGGATTCTTATCTAAAAAGGCGGAAGCAGTCATGATCTGGCCAGCCTGGCAATAACCACATTGCGGAACGTCTACTTCCTTCCAGGCCTGTTGAACCGGGTGTGACCCATCCTCAGACAGTCCTTCGATCGTAGTAATTGCCTTGCCCTCAACCTGGGCGGCAGTAAGTGAGCAGCTTCTTACGGCTTCCCCGTCTACATGGATGGTGCAGGCGCCACATTGCGCAATGCCGCAACCATACTTGGTTCCAACCAGATCCAAATGGTCTCTGAGAACCCAAAGAAGAGGCGTGTCTTCACTAACATCCACATTTTGCGAAACCCCGTTAACTTTTAATTGATACGATGGCATATGAGTTGTTTTAAGGTGATTAAGATGATTTTTCTGAATACGTTAAAGTTATCAAAAATTGGGTGAAACGCATGGGCTTTAACAATTTGTTAAACGTTAAAGTATTATTTGGCACGTGTGATTTTGTCCCGCAATTCCCTCCAGGTCAACAATACTATATTTTCCTCCGCCAAAATTTCGGCACATTCCGGGCTGGTAAAAAAGTCGTAATCTGCCTGCCGCCAGGCTGCTCCCCAGGCAGGGTGGTCAATAGTAACTGCCTTCATTTCCTCATCATCATAGGCAAGGTGGATCAACAGGCAATTCAACCCAGGATTCAACCCCCTGAAAACCGCGGTATAGTATTGTGCCATGCCCTTTTCAAAATCGGGCGGCAGCGCAGTATGGATCTGATCCACAATCACCGGACCATCGGCGAGTAAACTTTTTACGCCGGGATGGTCCAGGTTGTTTATTCTGGAATCCATTAATACCGGCAGATCAAATTCCTTGGCTACCTTCATGTAGGCGGCGGTATAGTCCGGGGTACTCACGGCGGCTCCCATATGGGCATCCAAATGCGTTACATCGATGCCAAACTGATAGGCCTTTTTTACCTGACTCCGCAATTCAAACTCCACCTCTTTGGCCGAACCATACATTCCAAGGCTGTCTACCGCGGAATAGAAATAACCATTTTCATTGACAAGGCTTTGTACTGAATCGCTGGAGCTCACGGGGCCCCATTTGTAATGTTTCCATTCGCTGGTAAGTGTCAGATGCAGCCCCAGATCTGCCGAATTATTATTTCTCGCATATGCGGCAATCTCGGGGAACCATGGGCAAGGTACCATTATACTTGCAGAATTCACCGGGCTGGTCTCCAATCCTGAAATGCTGGCCATATTCTGGGAATGAGCTAGTCCAAGATCATCGGCATGAATGATCAGTAATTTGGCGTCCGCCGGATATCCCAGGCGTTCGGCGATCGTTGTATTCTGCGATCGTCCTGCCGTAGCAACACAGGCCAGTAGCCCGAACAACATCCAATATTTTCTCATGATTCCCTTTATTTACAGATCAAAATCCCAGACAGTTAAACTACAAAAATTATTAAATCAGCGTTTAACAAGTTTTAACAAAGTTTTTGGCGAGGCCCATAATTTAACCGGGTTTTGTGCGTTCTGATGGTTGAACAAAAAAACCATATGAACATGAAATCACTTCTTAAAGCCTGTGCACTATACATTTTTACAACCTTACTTTTCTCCTGCGGGAATGCTGATAATGATGTAAACTTCAACCTCAACCAGGATGGCCTTGGACAGGGAAAACCGGTAGATGAATGCCTCGATCTCGGGGCGAATGAGCTGGTATTATCCATTCAGGATCAGTTTACCACCCTGCCCGGAAAAGTATCCGTATTCTTTAAGGTATCCGATACGGATGGGAAACCGGTACCCGGGCTGTCTGCTAATCAATTTACCATTTACGAACAGGGAAGAAATGACGATTGTTTCAATACGATATCTACCTCAGAATCCCTTGCCAGGATTTCACCCAATTCCCAGATATTCAATAACAATACTCTCCTGGTACTGGATTTAAGTAATAGTGTACTCAGCAGTAGTCTTGAGGAGTTAAAGAATGCTTCCATCAGTTTTATAAACAATGTAATGCCCGCTACGGGAAATGATTCCTTTAAAATGGCCATTTACTGGTTCGACGGGGAGGATGAGTTGCACTTACTGAATGAACTCACCCCGTCCAAAGAACAGCTGATCGCCGCCATTGAGGGCATAGGGGAAGATATCAGCGACGACCCATCCACCGATCTCTACGGTGCAGTCATTAAATGCACAGACATTGCAGAAGACCTGCTAAGCGCCAGT
>DATGCB010000189.1:0-6503 GCA_035312365.1 Eudoraea sp.
GAGCGGTAATAATACATGGATTTGGCAAACATCAGCGTTTTACAGGCTCTGGTGAGACTTACCTCATAAAACTTTCTCAGGTAAGCTACCATGTTTCGTTTATCACCAGAGCTTACCACTTTTTTGAGAGCACATCCTTGAGCATTTTATTATCAAGGGCCATATCAGCGTACATCTGTTTGAGCTTGCGATTCTCTTCCTCCAACTCCTTTAGACGCTTAAGCTGAAGGCTATCCATCCCTGAATAACGCTTCTTCCAATTGTAAAAAGTGGCTTTGTGGATTCCTTTCTCCCTACAAATATCCTCCACTCTGCGACCTGCCTCATGCTCCTTGATACAAGAGACGATCTGACTTTCTGTAAACTTTGTTCGCTTCATAATTTCTGACTGTTTAAAATTAACCTTTTTGTCTAATTTTATCCAGTCCGATTTTTAGGGAGGGTTACAAATTTCCTAGAGTAAATTCCGCCGCAATGAACTATAGCCGTTGTTGTACCCAGTTTTTATTTTCAGATAAAGTCGCTGTCAACTGCTATTAACCAATTATTTCCAATTCCAAATACTTCGATAAATCCATATTCAGTCGAAAATCCTTTCTCGGTTTGTTTTGGGTCACACGTTGTCCAAGTCAGGTTTAAAGTTCCGATTGGATATTCAGTCCATTCAGTTGCGTATTCCACTTCTTTACATTCAGAATCGTTGCGTACAGTAATGAATTTAATTCCGTTTTTTATTAATTCAGTCGAAAGTGATTGTTCTAAATCGCTTGGATAAATTCCTTTACCTAAATTAGAGTTTACAAAGTGATTTTCTAAAATCCGATTTGTCAATTTAGTCCATTCCGCTTTTTTGTCCGAAAATTGAGCAATTTTTTCCGCTACAATTTCTTTTCTTTTTTCCTTATTGTCTGTACAGGAATAAAGACTAAAAGTCAGTATGAAAATCAGAATTATGGTCTTAAATCTGTTCATTTCTCAAATTGGGTACAACTTGTTATAGCAACACAATAATAACACTTATCCCTTAAATGTTTTGGGATAAACGTATGTTTTTACCCAGTTTTTTGGTTTCTGTTAAATCCTTTAAAACCATGTCTAAGGGACTTTCAATTTGTAAAAGGTCCTTTTTGCATACATGTGTGTAGATCATCGTTGTTTCGGGCTTCGCGTGGCCCAATAATTCCTGGATGTAACGCAAGTCAATGCCCCGTTCCATCAGATGTGTTGCAAAGGAATGCCTTAATGTATGCGGTGTAACCCGTTTGTTGATTTTTGCCCGCTGGCAGCTTCGTTTTAAAAACGCCCTGATGCTGCCTGCACTGAAAGGTTGCCCGCGGAGGCCTTCCACAAAATATTTCTTTGGCCTGTAGGTGTTGAGGTAGTTATTCAGAAGTGGCATAAAACTCCGTGCCATAACAACATTCCTGTCTTTTCTACCCTTGGCATTTCGTATCAGTAGTTGATGCCGGTCAATATCAATATGCTTTAACTCAAGATGCAGCAATTCGCCAATTCGCAAACCACACGAATAAAGTAAAGCCAAAACCGCCCTGTGCTTTAGATTGTTGGTAACACGCAACAGGTCTATAATTTGTTCTGCGCTGAGCACCTCAGGTAATTTATTGCTCTTACGCGGACGAATGAGTTCCTGCTCGTTGATGCTGCACATTGGGTAAAACGGTCCAAGGTGTTTCAATGCGCTTATCATTTGCCGGTGGGTACTTATCGATATGTTTTTACTCCTTACAATATGCTGCATAAACCGTCTTATATCTTCGTTGTTGGCCACCTTTAGAGGTTTGGACTTTAGAAAAAGCAGGAATTGCCTGATAAATGAGCTATAAACATTTATAGTGCTCTTACTGTATCTTTTTCCATTCAAGTAGTCCTTGTACTCTTGAATAATCTGAAATGCCTGCTGGCTTAAATTGGTGACGACCGGCCGTCGCGTACCTTCAAATTGGTCTATAGTCCGGTATCCGCCCCTATGCAGGTAGCTGCAAAGCTCCGATTTTGTCTTATCAGAGAATAAAACATAAAAAGTCTTGTGGGTACTGCTCCATCGTACCCCGGGGAAATTTTTAATATACTCCTTAACAGGGAAGGAATAGTCAAAATCAATTTTAATTTGTGGCCGGTTTCGATGATGTAAAGGGGCAAGTCTGATAGTTACCATTGAAGAAGAAATCAACTACTCAAACTAGATAAATTCACTGTAAGAAACATGCAGTTGGGCTGATTATGCCATATAAATACCCCCAATAGTCTCAGAGCAACTACGGGTAATATAGATACTATTCAAATATCCGGTAATGGATGTCAACATATTTTATGCTAAAAGAAGCGTACCTGGTGAACATAACCATAAAAGTGAAAACCCTCTCAATAACATGAGAGGGTTTTGCGTAGCGAGAGGGAGACTTGAACTCCCGACCTCAGGGTTATGAATCCTGCGCTCTAACCGCCTGAGCTACCTCGCCAGATGCCCTGAAAAGGGCTGCAAATATAAAGTTAAATATCCTGTCCGTCAAAAATAGGCCACCTAAAATATTCTTCCCGTTTTATTTTTTTATCATATAGAAATATATATATTGTCCAAAGTTAAAATGTTATTGAATGGAGGATAAGATTAAGTTTGAAATGGAATTTGTAATACAATCCTCACCGCAACTCTTATATCAATATCTTTCAACGCCATCAGGTCTTTCAGAATGGTTTGCGGATAATGTGAATTCAAGGGGGGAAACCTTTAATTTTATCTGGGATGATACCGAAGAGCAGGCCCGGCTGCTAAAACGGAAAAGCGATGAGTTTGTAAAATTTGCGTGGGCAGAAATGGAAGATGAAAGCTTTTTTGAGATGAAAATCATCGTGGATGAGATCACCAAGGATGTCTCTTTGTTCATCACTGATTTCGCCGAAGAGGATGAACTTGACGAAGCCAAAATGCTCTGGGAAAACCAGGTGTCCGACCTTAAACAAGTGCTTGGATCCAAGTAAGCCGATGTAATTAATGGTATCTTTGGGCCTGAAAATTTCAAGGCTTTTTTTATGGTTAACTTTAACGGGAAGTTGCTCCCCAAAGAATCCAACTTTTTAAATCACGGGAACAGGGCCATTAAATACGGGGACTGTGTCTTTGAAACCTTAAGGGCCCACCGGGGCACTGTTTTATTCCTGGAAGACCACTACCTCAGGCTTATGGCTTCCATGCGCATCCTGAGGATGGAGATCCCCATGGATTTTACCATGGAATATATGGAAGAGCAGATAGGGCATACCCTGGCCGCCAACCGGCTGCAGGATGCCCCGGCAAGGATCCGCTTTACAGTGTTCAGGAATAACGGGGGCTATTACCTGCCGGAGACCAATACCATTTCCTATACCATTGAAGCCTTTCCCCTGGATTCGGAAAAATTCATATGGTCTTCAGCCCCCTATGAGGTTGAACTCTTCAAGGACCATTATGTCAATGCCGACCTGCTTTCCACCCTTAAGACAAACAACAGGCTGATCAATGTCACGGGGAGTATTTACGCACGTGAAAACGGGTATCAGAATTGCCTGCTTCTGAACCAGTTTAAAAATGTGGTGGAGGCCCTGAACGGCAATTTGTTTTTGGTCACCGGGGATCATATTAAAACCCCCCCGTTAAAGGATGGTTGCCTTAACGGCATCATCCGGAAACAACTCCTCAATATGTTAAAAAGGGGCGGGAAATATATCCTGGAGGAAACGTCGGTCTCCCCCTTTGAACTCCGGAAAGCTGATGAACTGTTTATTACCAATACCATGTGCGGGCTGCAACCCGTCACCAAATACAGGAAAGCGGACTTTGGCCATGACGTGGCTGCTGATCTCCTTGGTAAACTGAATGAGAGGGCCGGGTTGACCTAGTTGAGGCTTGGGTTTTCGGGGGCGTTGGACCAGAGCAGGTAGTCGCCTCCTAATTCCATCATTTTTTCCCTCCAGAAAGCGCTCGTGGATTTCTGAATGATATCGCTTTCGTATTTGTTCTTCACTACAATCCAGGATTTGGAATCCAGTTCCTGATCCAGCTGCAGGGAGGCCCAACCGGAATATCCCAGGAAAAAGCGGATGTCCTTATCGCTTATTTTTTTTGAATTGATGAGGTTGATGGTGGTCTCAAAATCCCCACCCCAATAGATACCATCCGATATCTCAATGCTGTTGTCTATCAGATGCGGGACCTTGTGGATAAAATAGAGGTTGTCCTGCTCCACCGGGCCCCCGTTGAACACCTGGAACGGAACGGTGATCTCGGAGATCAGGTCACCGATATCATAGTCGAGCGGCTTGTTCAGGATAAAGCCTACGGAGCCTTCTTCATTGTGCTCCGCCAAAAGGACAACAGATCTGTTGAAGGAGACATCACCTGTAAGTGCCGGCTCCGCAATCAATAAGATCCCCTTATTTGGTTTGAGTCCTATCATGTCCATATATCCGACTAAAAATAAGATTTATCCAATATATAACAAAAAAGGTTTTTAACAAAAAAAGCACCTCCATTTAAGAGGTGCTTTACATATATTTTCCGGGGGTCGATTAGTTAACTGAGCTGCTTAGATCAGAACCGGCCTTAAACTTAACTACGTTTTTAGCCGCAATTTGAATAGTTTTTCCAGTGGAAGGGTTTCTTCCTTCTCTGGCATTTCTTCTGGAAACAGACCAGGATCCGAATCCTACCAAAGAAACCCTGTTTCCTCTTTTCAGGGATTTTTCAACATTCCCTAAAAAAGATTCCAATGATTTCTTAGCGGCTGCTTTTGTGATGCCGGCATCTGCTGCCATAGCATCGATTAATTCTGTTTTGTTCATAATTCAATTAAATTAATTGTTGTTAAATAATTTCAAAGCTTGAACAAATTTATAGGGATTTGCGGTTAACGCAAGTAAAATCAAGGGAAATCAGCGATATTGTTAATAACTTAAAATGTTTGTTGATAAAGTAGGGCTTTTTTTACCCTTCCCTCAGCCCAATGGTAGTAGGGGTTCACGCCATATGGGCGGATTTGGACAGATTTAGCCCGTTGAGGAGTTCACTTGTGTGCATTCTCCGCTTCCCGGCCAGCTGAATTTCCTCAAGGCAAATAAACCCACCATGTACGGCCACTTTCATTGCCGTCCTGTCGTGCCGGACGGCACCGTTCTCCAGCAGATGCTTTTCCTTTTCAAATTTCGATGCAAAGACTTTTAAGAGTAAGGTTTCCCCTGCATTGACCAAATGGGTCCAGGCAGCAGGGTAGGGGCTGAGGCCCCTTATGTGATTGTAAATGTCCTCCCCGGGCCGGTCCCAATCTATTTTGCAGGTTGCCTTATCAATTTTAGGGGCCGGCCGCTGTCCCGGCTGGTTTTCCTGGACTTGTGTCGTCGCTGTATCCTCTTCGATCTGCATTACCGTTTTCAGCACCAGATCCGCGCCGCAGACCATTAATTTGTCGTGCAGCATGCCTGCCGTATCCTCCGGTGCAATAGCCACTTTATCCTGCAGGATGATGGCACCCGTATCCATTTTTTCATCGATAAAAAAGGTGGTCACCCCACTTTCCGCTTCCCCGTTGATGACCGCCCAGTTAATAGGGGCTGCCCCCCGGTAATTAGGCAGGAGGGAAGCGTGCAGGTTAAAAGTGCCGTAGGCCGGCATCTGCCAAACCGCCCTGGGCAGCATCCTGAAAGCCACCACGATTTGAAGATTGGCATTTAAATCGGCCAACTCCTTCAGAAAAACAGCCTCCTTTAAGTTCACAGGCTGCAATATGGGCAGTCCCTTTTGCAGCGCGTATTTTTTCACCGCTGACTCCCGGATTTTTTGACCTCTTCCGGCCGGCCTGTCAGGGGAGGTAATGACCCCCGCAATGGTATACTTTGCCTCCACCAGCCTCGCCAGCGAAGCCACTGCAAATTCCGGGGTTCCCATAAATACGATCCGTAAATCCCTCATCTAGCGCAACATATATTCGTTTTTGGTATTTATTGTAATTTTTTGGTCTTCAAGCAACATTTGCAAAGCCTCTAAAACCAGGGGCGCATCAAAGGGCAAACGCGCGATCAGCTTCCTGGAGGAAAGCGTTTTTTCGCTTAACAGCCCAAGGACCCTTTCGGCTACCAGCCCATGGGGGGCAAGCTTCATATTTTTCTTTTTACAAACGTCGCATCGTCCGCAGTTCCACGTATTTTTTTCTCCGAAATAGAGAAGTAACTGCCGGTTTCTGCAGAGTCCGTCATTGTGGATATAGGACAGCATTTGTTTAACATTGTCGCGCTTAACCTGCTGGTAGGCCTTTATCTTATTTGCAAAAGTATGGATGGTAAGATCATCCTCCCTGGGTACGAGGAAGGTTATTTCCAAATCGCTGTGCTGTGCCTGGTAGGAAATGATCCCGTCTTTATGCAATTGCTCCAGAACCCGGAGGATTTCATCCTCGGCTACGGCTCCTTTTTTGGAAAGAAGCACCGTATTGATCTTTGTGTCAAAATCAAAG
>DATGCB010000190.1:0-8519 GCA_035312365.1 Eudoraea sp.
GATGGACCGATTGGAAAGAGCGGCTTACGGGCAAAGTAGTTCTCCCGAAGCCAGTTACTAATACCGCATCGGATGAAAAAAGTATGGACTAAAATTCGCCACGGATTTAAATTCAACGGCAGTTCCTTTAACCGCGAGGAACTTAAGGAAGTAGCCTATAGCCTCGTAAAGGAAGGAGAGGACTACGAAATTGAGATCGGCGATTTTCTCCTGGACTGGCTTACAGATTCACCTACCGTTACCGTAAGTTCCTCGGGCTCTACAAAGGCCCCCGAAATGTTGCATTTAAGAAAGGAACATATGGTGAATTCGGCTCGTGCTACAGGAGCGTTCTTTGGTTTGCAGGAAGGAAATTCTGCCCTTCTGTGCCTGCCAGCAGCTTATATAGCGGGAAAAATGATGTTGGTACGGGCCATGGTGCTGGGGTTGCAAATAGATTGTATTATACCTTCTTCAAATCCCCTGGAAACTATAGGCAGGGACTATGACTTCGGTGCCATGGTGCCCTTGCAGTTGGAAAATTCCCTCGGGAAACTGGACAGGATAAAAACCCTGATCATCGGCGGAGCACCCTTGCCTCAGCACCTGAAACAAAAAGTGCTTAAGGCAGCGACCGATGTCTGGGAGACCTATGGGATGACGGAGACGGCAAGTCATATTGCCATCAGGAAAATCAACGGATCCTTACAGGCAACCCCGGGCCATTCTCCGAATAATAGGGAATCGGGTCCTGTGGAAACGTACTTTAAAACACTTCCGGGGGTTACGTTGGAAAAGGATGATAAAGGCTGCCTTATAGTCCATGCTCCCGCGATAGCTCAGGACCCTATTGTGACCGGGGATCTGGTACAACTTAAATCGGACACGGAATTCCTTTGGCTGGGGCGCCATGACCACCTGATAAATTCCGGAGGTATAAAGATTCTGCCGGAAAAAATAGAAGAAAAACTCTCGGGAGTAATGTCCTGCAGATATTTTGTCGCCGGCCTCCCCGATGAGAAATTAGGGCAAAAGCTGGTATTGGTCACGGAAGGAAAAGTGGAAGAAGAACAATTGTTTAAATTGATCAAATCCGGGGGGAATCTGCAAAAATTTGAAATCCCCAAGGCGGTTTACAGCATTGAGAAATTCGCTGAGACCCCTTCGGGAAAGATAAACCGCAGGGCTACCATGGATCAATTGAACCCATAAGGAGCATTCTTTGCCGGGCCATAGTCCCCAATGATGCGGGGTGTCAAATTCCCGGACATTTTTAACACGGCAAATTATTAGAATTCGTTCGGGGAACGGTATCCTCACATGAGTTTCCTCTAAAGCAGGATGGTATTTCAGATTTTCCTAAAAAAATGTATTTTCATAGGACTAAAAATGCTCAATGAAACACTATTTACTTTGGTTACTTCCCTTGGTCACCCTGCCTGGATTTTCGCAACAGATCCTCCAGGAGAATGAAAGGGCAAAAGTGGTCAATGAAGTCCTGGCGGATCGTTTTGATAACCTGCTTCCTCAATTGATGGACGAGGCCGGCATCGACCTATGGGTGTTGATTTCCAGGGAATACAATGAAGATCCGGTTTTAAGGACCATGCTTCCGGCTACCTGGTTAAATGCCCGGCGAAGAACCATACTCGTGTTTTTCCGGGATAACAAAAACAACGTTATTGAAAAATTAGCAGTGGCCAGATACAATGTTGGGCATACCATAGCCTCCGCATGGGATAAGGAAAAGGAACCGGATCAATGGAAGCGGTTAGTACAATTGATCGAAGAGCGGGACCCTCAAAAAATTGGGCTGAATTATTCTAAAGATCATAATATAGCCGATGGACTGGATAAAACGGACTATGATGAATTCATGCAGAATTTACCCAAAAAATATCACCCGAAGGTAGTTTCTGCGGAACAGTTGGCGGTCCGTTGGATTGAAACACGTACCGAAAGCGAAATGATCCTGTATGATCAGTTGGTGGACATTACCCATGATATAATCGCCGAGGCATTTTCTGAAAATGTGATTACCCCGGGTATTACGACCACCACTGATGTGGAATGGTGGATGCGGCAAAAGGTTACCGACCTGGGGCTGGAGACGTGGTTTCATCCCACCGTGGATATTCAACGGAACAAAAGTGAGCTGGGTGACCACCTGTATTCTTTTTCCGGGAGGCCGGGGGATATGGTGATCTTACCCGGGGATTTACTGCATTGCGATTTCGGCATCACTTATCTTCGGTTAAATACCGATTGTCAGGAATTGGCATACGTTTTACAACCGGGGGAACTGGAGGCCCCGCCTTTCCTGAAGGCGGCGCTCCGGCAGGGAAACGAAGTCCAGGACTACCTTACAAAAAACATGATCCCCGGCAGGACGGGCAACGACATCCTGGCAAAAGCGCTTGAAGGTGCAAGGAATGCAGGTCTCCGCCCCGCAATTTATACGCACCCCCTTGGGATGTACGGCCATTCGGCAGGTACAACCATTGGGATGTGGGATGCCCAGGAAGGTGTTCGGAAAGATGACGGCGAAAACTATCCACTTCGGCCCAATACGGTATACGCAATAGAATTAAACACTACCGTAACCGTGAAGGAATGGCAGCGGGATATCCGGATTATGTTGGAAGAAGCCGGTTTTTACGGGGAGGATGGGTTCCGTTATGTCAATGGGAGGCAAACGGAATTATTATTGATCCCAAGGGTAAAAAAGCATCTGGGAAATTAAATTAATCAATGTGAAAAAATTCCTGCTTTACTCGCTGCTGTGTTTTGCACCGGCCATTGTATCTCCGCAATCTGCATTGGATGGGGTTACCACCATATGCTGGGATGCTTCTCTATCGATGAGGGACCGGAACGCGGATAGGGAAAACCAGTTTTTGGATATTTATTTCACAAACAAACCAAACGTTAAAGTAACCCTGCTCATTTTCAGCAATACCATGATTGGCAGGGAAACTTTTTCAATAAAGGGCGGCGATTGGACTACCCTGGAAGACCGGCTTGCCCGGGTTACCTACGACGGGGGAACTTCTTATCAATCCCTGTCCCAATTTATTGATGGGGGCGATATTTTACTTTTTACGGATGGGAACCAGAATGCGAGTACTGTCACCCCCAATTTCAATGGGAAATTATACATCATCAATTGCAAGGAGAATTATAACAGGGCCAATCTGAATCTTCTGACCATACTGAATGACGCAGAGTTCGTCAACCTGAGCCAGGACAGAAAAAAGCCTGGATCCCTTCCCGAACCTGAGCTGACATCGTATTTCGGTACCGTGCAGGGAAGAAATTCAAGGCCCGAAGCGGTGTGGATAAGCATAAAAGGGAAGACAATGTCTGGTATCAACCCAGAGGACGACGGATCGTACCAAATTAAAGCGACACGGGGCGATACTTTGGTTTTTACCGTAACGGATGGGACGTCCGTGGAGAAGCCATTGGGCATGAATAAGAACATCAATTTGTGGCTTGAAGATTCAGGGAGCATACGCCTGGACGAAGTGGTTGTTACGGAGGATAGAAGGGAAGCGCCCGAAGAGAAGATGACCGCTTACGGTAAAAAGGATGAAGATGCCGTGGGCTATGCCGTGCAGTCTATCACCTCCGACGATATCTCTGATGGTGCCACAGACGTATCAAGGGCTACCCAGGGCAAATTTTCAGGCGTGAGCCTGGGACAGAACGATGATTTAAGTCAAATTGAGTTACGGCCCAAAACCTCCATACTGTCCGGAAATTATGGTCTCATCGTAGTCGACGGGGTACCCATGCCCAGATCAAACTCCAGCTCCTTTGCTGCTCAGGGAGCTAATACCATTGGTGGCGGGGGTGTAAATGCCGTTCAAAATTCTACTTTCATGGATCCGAAAAACATCGCGAGTATCACGGTCCTTAAAAGTTTGGCAGCCACCAACAGATATGGAAGCCTTGGTGCCAACGGGGCTGTTCTGATAACAACCAAAACAGCATCATTTGCTACGCAGGCGGAAAAGAAAGACCTGGCCTTGCTCACTGACAATCTCTATGACGAAAAAATAAACGTATCAAATAAGACCCTGGTCACGCCCTATTTAAAAGAATTGAAGAAGGGTAAGAATATAGGGGAAGCTTATGACTTATATCTGGAACAAAGGGAACGATATTGGGACAATCCCACTTATTTTTTGGATGTTTATGAATTTTTCAGGGGGCCGGGCAATGTGTTGGCCAACCGTATACTAACCAATATTTTGGAATTGGAGAGCACTTCCCTGGTAGCCTTAAAGGGGATGTTATTTAAAATGCAACTCGAAGGAAACCATGAATTGGCCCTGGAAACTGCCAATAGGATACTGGAGCGATATCCTGCTAAAATTCAGTCCTATCTGGATTTGGCCCTGACTGAAAAAAGTATCGGGAATTATCAGGGGGCAATGAATGTGTTGACTAAGATGGCTGACGGTTCGATAAATAGGGACCTGGATTTCTCAGGACTTGATAAGACCACAGACAGGGAAATCAGAAACCTTGTTTACGGGCATAGTGATATCCTGGATGCGTCCGGGATAAATGCCAAATACCGGACCAATATAAAATATGCGGCAAGGGTAGTTTTTGACTGGTCTAATCCAAATGCTCAGTTCGAATTGCAGTTTGTAAATCCCCAGAAACGTTTTTTTAATTGGGAACATACCCTGGTTTCAAACAGGGACCGCATTCGGGATGAGCTGAATAACGGCTACACCACCGAGGAATTTGAAATTTTTGGTCCCGGGACAGAAGGAGAATGGATCATCAATGTAAACTATATTGGCAATTCGAAGATGGAAGACAAGACCCCAACTTTCCTTAAATGCACCATATACCACAACTTCGGTTTGCCCGAACATCGGACGGAGCAGCGATTGGTACGGTTGTATGAAGCAGGCAGCAGGGAATTGGTCGCAAAACTTGAAATTGAGGAATAGCTCAGACCTGCAAAACGCCCATGTTAAAACGGTTTTCTATAGGCGCATGATTGGCCGCCTCAATCCCCATTGAAATCCATGTTCTTGTTTCCAAAGGATCAATGACCGCGTCGGTCCACAACCTGGCGGCGGCATAGTAAGGGGAGATCTGGGCGTCATACCGCTCTTTTATTTGATTATAAAGTTCCGTTTCTTTTTCCGGTGTAATTTTTTCTCCCTTTTTTTTCAGGGAAGCTTTTTCTATCTGCAGTAGTACTTTGGCTGCCGAGTTGCCGCTCATGACCGCCAATTCGGCACTTGGCCATGCAACGATCAGCCTAGGGTCGTAGGCTTTGCCGCACATCGCATAATTTCCGGCCCCATAACTGTTTCCAATCACCACCGTAAATTTGGGAACCACCGAGTTGCTGACGGCGTTGACCATTTTTGCCCCGTCTTTAATGATGCCGCCATGTTCACTCTTGCTGCCGACCATAAACCCGGTCACGTCCTGTAAAAACACCAGGGGGATTTTTTTTTGGTTACAATTGGCAATAAAGCGGGTGGCCTTGTCAGCAGCATCCGAATAAATGACTCCCCCGAAGCGCATTTCTCCATTTTTGGTTTTCACGACTTTTCGCTGGTTGGCCACAATTCCGACGGACCATCCATCAATACGCGCGTAGCCCGTTAGTACGGTTTTTCCGTAGCCTGCCTTATATTGATCAAAGGTTGAGTGATCGGCCAGGCGCCCGATAATTTCAAGCATGTCGTATTGTTCCGTTCTGCTCGTGGGGATGATCCCATAAATGGCACCGGGATCCTCTTTGGGCTTTCCTGGTTTGGCCCTGTTGAAACCGGCATTTTCCGGGGTACCCATTTTATCGATTAATTTTTTAATGGTATCGAGGGCATCCTTGTCGTCCCGGGCCTTATAATCCGTGACCCCGCTGATCTCGCAGTGAGTTGTTGCCCCTCCAAGTGTTTCATTGTCTATTTCTTCCCCGATGGCAGCTTTTACAAGATAACTACCTGCCAAAAAGATGCTCCCGGTTTTGTCGACGATTAATGCTTCGTCACTCATGATAGGCAGGTATGCACCCCCCGCCACACAACTGCCCATAACAGCTGCAATCTGTGGAATGCCCATACTGCTCATTCTGGCGTTGTTTCGGAAAATACGGCCGAAGTGCTCTTTGTCAGGGAAAATTTCGTCCTGCATGGGAAGGTATACCCCTGCGCTGTCGACCAGGTAAACAATGGGTAACCTGTTTTCCATCGCAATTTCCTGGGCTCTTAGGTTCTTTTTGGCGGTGATGGGAAACCAGGCACCTGCTTTTACTGTTGCATCATTGGCGACGACCATGCAAAGCCTACCCCGTATGCGACCCATTTTTACCACAACCCCGCCTGAGGGGCAACCGCCGTGTTCAGGGTACATATCATCACCCGTGAAGGCCCCGATTTCAATACAATCGCTTTGGGAATCAAGCAAGTAATCAATGCGTTCCCGTGCTGTCATTTTGCCCAGGGCATGGTGTTTTTCAATCCGCGCTTTGCCTCCGCCCTGTTTAACCTCTGCCAGTCGTTTTTTTAATTCAGATACCAGAAGTTTGTTGTGATCTTCATTTTTGTTGAAGGTGATGTCCATTCCGAAAAGGCGTTTCTTTACTGCGGATAAAGATAAGGAGTATAATTGATTAACTTTGACAAATTTCAAATCGCAAAAATGAAGGATACCATAGGGTGGGGGATTGTAGGCCTCGGGAACATAGCCCATAGCTTTGCCAGGGATCTCAAATTGGTTCCGGACGCCAGGCTCGTTGCAGTAGCTTCCCGAAGTCTGAGCAAGGCTGAGGAATTCGGATCACAATTCGGTTCTGTTTACCATTTCGGAAGCTACCAGGAATTATTTGATTGTCCGGAGGTTGATGTGGTTTACATCGCTGTACCCCATACGCTGCATGCCCAACTAACGATGATGGCAATCCATAAGGGAAAGCATGTGCTTTGCGAGAAACCTATGGGAATAAATTCAGCCCAGGTGGAAAAAATGGTGGCCGCGGCAAAGGCAAACAAGGTTTTCCTTATGGAGGCCTTATGGAGCAGATTCAATCCTTGTCTACGAAAAGTAAAGCAGTTGGTAGATGACGGCGCTATAGGGGCACTGGGATACCTTCAGGCAGATTTTGCATTTTATGCTTTAGACAGGAGTGAGGAAGGTAGGATACTCAACCCTGCACTGGCAGGCGGTTCACTTCTCGATATAGGGATATACCCCATATTTCTGGCGTATTTGATGCTTGGCAATCCCGAAAAGATCAAAGCAGTTTCCAGATTCCATAAGACCGGGGCTGAGATACAGACCTCCATGATCTTTGAATATCCCCGGGCCCATGCCATGCTATATAGTGGTTTTACTTGCCGGTCCGAAATGAAGGCTGAAATTTCTGGCAGTCATGGTTCGATTTATCTGCACCCCCGCTGGCATGAAACACAGGGATATTCCATAGAAAAAGAAGGAAATATTCAACAGGTTGATGTACCAAAAACAGGGAAGGGATACGCTCATGAAATCGACGAAGTACATGCCTGCCTGCGTGCCGGTAATATCGAAAGTGAATTATGGTCTTTAAACAATAGCATGGATTTGATCCGGATCATGGATGCCATCAGGAGGCAGACAGGGATTGTATTTCCGGGAGAGGGGTGAAGTTTAGGGGGAAGCATCCCGGAAATCTTCTATTTTTTACGATATTTGAGAATCAACTAAACCAATCACCATGGGAATGAACAAAAACACCGTACTTGCCTGGGCTACTTTTATTATGATTATTGTAGGTCTTGGCCTTATTGCACTGGGGGCGTTCAGGTACGATGAGATAGCCGGCTGGGGGTTTGCCTCGGTAGGGATCGGTTTCTTTGCCGTAGCCTGGGTATTTAATGCGCTTAAGGGGAGGGTTTAAAGCGGTATGGATTCATTTCTTTTATACATAGCAATGGGTTTCTTATCTGAAAATGAATACATTAGCTGCCCATAAGTACCCAAATTCCTGCAGTGCGAATTACTTCAAAAAAACTTTAAAGAATTAATTAACTATGTCTGACGATAAGAAAGTTATATTCTCTATGTCCGGGGTTACCAAGACTTACAAAAATGCGAATACCCCGGTCATTAAGAACATCTACCTCAGTTTTTTTTACGGGGCGAAGATCGGTATTCTGGGGTTGAATGGTTCAGGTAAGTCAACCTTGTTGCGGATTATCGCAGGAGAAGATAAAAACCACCAGGGCGATGTTGTTTTTTCCCCTGGTTACAGGGTCGGTCACCTGGAGCAGGAACCTGTACTGGATGATGAGAAAACGGTCCTCGATATCGTCAAAGAAGGAGTGGGGGAGACAGTTGCCATCCTTGATGAATATCAAAAGATCAATGAGATGTTCGGACTGCCCGAGGTCTATGAGGATGCAGATAAGATGCAGAAACTCATGGACAAGCAGGCCGCGCTCCAGGACAAGATAGATGCTGCAAATGCCTGGGAACTTGAAACCAAGCTCGAGATCGCCATGGATGCTTTGAGAACGCCG
>DATGCB010000191.1:0-12460 GCA_035312365.1 Eudoraea sp.
GTTCCGAGGACGGTACGGCCCGCCTGTGGTTTATCAATGGAAAACTGAAGAGGATTCAGGAATTTAAAGGACATCAAAGCAGGGTAAATACCGTGGCATTTACCAAAGATGGAAAAAGATTGATAACCAGCTCCGATGATGGCACTGTACGGTCCTGGGATTTAAAGGGAACGCCAGGCAAATGGTCGGAGCATGATATTTTACTTCAGGGTGTCCCTTTAATTTACAGGAGTAACCCAAATAGGCCTGACCTTTTCAAGGTATTTAGTTTAAAAGGAGAAAGTCTTACAACCTTTGATCTCGGTAAAATCCGCGCCTATGAGGATGCGACAAAATTTGATTCCTTTACTGCTTACTGGGATGGAAAACATATGTTATACGGCAACCCGGACGGCACCGCGCATTTGGTAAACATGAAGGCCGAAATTTTAGATACCCTGGAGTTTACAAAGAATCGTATCAACAACGTGGGTACGGCATCCAAAGAGGAACCAATCGAAAAAAAGACAGATGCCAAGGACAATAAAATATCCGCCCTGGCCACTTCGCCCGATGGAAATGAAATCCTGGTTGGCTGGCATGATGGGACGACTGGTTTATGGGATATTCGCCGGGATAGTATCGTCCGGGAATTTGAAATTAAAGCGGACGACAAGGAAGAGATTTCCAATTTGTCCAATAATGTCACAGCGCTGGGATTTTCTTCGGACAGCAGGCAGGTTGTTGTCGGTTATGGTAATGGCACCGTAGTTTTGTGGGATTTTGAAGGACAATTACTTCAGAGGTTTGAGGGTCATGAAGCTGCAATCAACTCCGTGGGGATATCGCCTGATGGAAAAACGGTACTTACTGCTGCCCAGGACAATACGGCCCGTTTATGGGATATGGAAGGAAATCTGATCCATATCTATGATCCCGGGATTCAGATGATCGCCGCACTCTTTTCACCTGAAGGAGACTTTATTCTTACCTACCTGAAAGATATTGAAATGTATGGAATAATGTATTGGAAAACCGTCGCACCTCTTCAGGATTTCCTGGATATGGAGAAACTTAATCCATTATCCACTGATGAGCAAAAGGCGTATGTAAATAAATGATCAAGGTAACACAGTGTGATAAACCGGTTGAATTTGACCAAATTTTTCATCATTTAACAGAGCGTACTTGTCCAATTGCCTTAAGCCTTTCCAAATAATATTTGGTTTGCTATATTAATCAGGTTTTTTACCGGGAGATTAAGCAAAAAGCCCCCAATGTTGTTGGGGGCTTTTTTGTTATGTATCAGAAATATTCCTAAGACATGAATATGTAGAGGAATACCATCGTTGCCAGCACATACAGCGTTAAAATAATCCGGCCATATTGCATGGACATAACATTTCCTAACCATTTGAGGTTTTCAAAAATTGCGTTCATATTTTTGGCTTTAATTATTAAAATATTCGATTCGATTTTCGGGATTGCCTAGTCAAAAGCAAATCCGGTTGAAATTCTGAAAATAAGTGCATAAGCAGCCAAAAATAGGAGGGCGAAACTGAACCAGGCAAAGCACTTGATATAGTTCTTTACAATAAAATGACCCAAATTCCGGAATCCTTCCAGATAAATCTCCCTAACGAGTAGTAATGTTTCCATAATCCCAAATCTTTAATTAATTTCATAGTTAGATTACAAAAGTCGTACTATGTTTAAACTCATTTCGGAATTTTAGACAAAGCCAATGGAAATCCTGCTGAATTACGCGATTTCTACCTGAGAACTACGGAATCTGCATTTGGTAGAAATTATTTGAAATATAACTTGCTTTGCTCGTTTTATGAGCCTTTCAAGGCCCAGGTCCTGGTTTTCAATAAATTAAAATAAAGAAATTGTATCCCAGTGTTTATTTCTTAGGATGGGAGCCCCGGGGTGGGGCTGGCTCTGAACCAATTGCTGTCGTCAGCAAATACGTATAAAAATGATTCCCGTATGCTTATGCGTGTACCAATCAGGCCGGTAATTCGGGATTATTGGTCAAAAGGAGGTTTTACTAATAATACGTTTTCTAAGTACCGGGTTCGATCCTTTGGGGGTTCACCGGAATATACCAGACATCTTCAGCCAGATCGATCCCCCCGCCCATCTGCTCCTGCACTACCCTGTCGATCACGAAGACCCCTTTTTTTGCCATCTCGCCAAAAGTATCAATACCGTCATTTGGAAACCCTACCCGGGTCCTGTGAATATTAAATTTTTCCGCAAATTTGCGCCCAAAAGCATCTTCAACACCTTCCTTACCATACATAAAACCCAGCAGGCCTCCCCAGGTTGCTGTAGGGTTATCGGAATCCCACCCCGCCAGGGCACCGATTTTTATGGTCTCTTTTATGTTCCCTTCACCATACAACAGGCTTACAATGCTGGCGCCAAAATTAATTCCGGCAGCAAAACACCCGTTGCAGGAGGTATCCTTAGTGGCCCACAGATAGCCATCTTCCTGCCTTACCTGATACTTTTCATGTAACCCATCCCTGGCCTCTTCCCAGGGTACCCCCGATTCGTACTGATCTTTCACAAAATCATACATTTTAGCCGCATAAGAATGAGGAGGCAGGCGCTTGCCGGCCTGGTCGGCCATCCATCTCAGGTTTTCCCTAATCGTTTTGTTTTTATCCGTATTGGCCGCCAAGGAATACATGATTACATAAAATTCCGCAATCCATTTTGCATTTTCTCCGGCCGAGGTTTGTATGGGTAATTGGGCCATTTGCAAGGCAATATCCGGTCTGGTCGGGGCAAAAAATCCAAAGATCTCAGTGGTTAACTGGGCATCTATCATTTCATAATCCGGGTTGACTTCGGGATCGCTGGTCGCCGGGGGAACCACGCCTTGTTTCATCAGATCCAGGGCCCTTTGGTTTGATACCCACAAAAAATTCTCTTCCTCTGGTTTTATATGTTTAAGCCACCCTTCCCTGATTTGCTCGCCCGTCAGCAGGCTCGTCCTGTTTTCATATAAAAGACTTTGATATATGTATTCGATATCCGTATCATCGTCAGCCCCCCAGATACTATCCTCAGAAGCAAAAAGGAAATCGATCGTCTCTGAATAGTTATTGGATCCCCAAAGATTGGGCTGATCAGGTTTTCCCCAATCTTCACGGGTGTAAAAACCCGCACATTTGCCGTCTATGCCCTCCCCGCCGATCTTATCCATCTCGGTTACCAGGCCCGTCCAATTGGCGATGCATTGTGCCAACCAAAAACCGTATAATTTTTCCGCGTAATCGCGCCTGGATAGTTTAATGTCTGTCGGGCTGGGGGTGTAGCCCTTATAGATTAATAAGGTGTCCTTCATAATGCCGGCCGAAGCGGCCGTCTGGTTGTTGGCCAAATCTCTGCACGCGCTCAACAAAAGGAAACAACAAAGCACTATTACAGGGAGGGTAAAAATTTTTGGTTTTGGCCTCATGATGTTTTATGGGGTTGGTTAAACAGGCTTCTAAGGTAAGTAAACCAGGAAACAAATGGGGCGGCAGTTGTAACGAAGACCGCCGGGGATTAAGGAGTAATTCCCAACGATCGCCCTGGTTATCGAGGAACTCCGCGTAAGAATCAACAGCATTCCCTGTTGCTCATCATGACCCCGGAAGATGCTATTGGCTTCCCGAAAACCCCAAAAAAACGAAAAAAAGCAAAGGTAGATTCCCAGCATTGATCCTCCCTAAAATCACAAATTTTCTAAATAAAAAGTTAAAAATCTATTTTTTTTAATAAAATGTATTCATATATTCGTTTATTCGTTAACGTTCACGATAAAATAGTGTACGTTAACGTGGTAATATTGTACATATATGTTAATGTATATACCAGAAAAAACAACCTGGGTTGTAAGATTTCTTTAGTTTTAATCATAGCCTTCAACGAAATAACCATAAAACCAAAACTGCCATGTTGCATTTAATGAACAGTCCCTGATTCCCCAAAACAAAAAAATGGTTAGGAATTCATGAGGATTTTAGAAATTAATTGACTTTTAAAGATCACCAAACCACACCTTCAATCTTTCTCTGAAGCCCTGTTCATTTTCTCAAAGGCACATAAAATAAAGATTAAACGATAAACTAACACTTATTAATAACTAACTAAACATCTATTGGAAATGAAAAAACAATTCTTTCAAAGGCCAGAAATAAAGGCCAGGAGATTTTTGTTATCTGTAATGCTCCTCGCCCTGGGTGTATCATTTGGCTACGCAAGTGAGAAATTAAGCACCCCGGCAGATTTATTCTACGAGTTTCAGTCTACGGTCTCAGGAACTGTCAGCGATGTAAACGGGGTGCCACTGCCCGGCGCCAGTGTGGTAGTCAAGGGAACCACTACCGGGGCTGTTGCCGATTTTGACGGCAACTATTCTATCCAGGCACCGTCAGACGGCACCCTGATATTCAGTTATGTGGGCTTTAGTTCGCAAGAGGTGGCTATCAACGGAAGGACCAGCATCAATGTCAGCTTAGCGATTGATGCGGGATTACTGGACGAAGTGGTGGTCGTTGGTTACGGTTCCCAAAAAAGGGGTGAGGTTACAGCGGCAATAGCCTCTGTAGATGCCGAACAACTGGGAATTGTCCAGACCTCGAGTACCATCGATGCTTTCAAAGGCCAGGTTTCCGGTGTGGATGTCCAGGCTTCCGGCGGAAGGCCCGGGCAAACTTCAACAGTCCGCATCAGGGGACGACGGTCTATTACTGCATCCAACGACCCGCTCTATGTGGTGGATGGAATTCCTCTGATCGACGGCTCGGAAACGATGTCGGACATTAACCCACAGGATATTTCATCATTGCAGATCCTGAAAGATGCGGCTGCAACGGCGGTCTATGGTTCCAGGGGTGCTAACGGTGTTATCCTGGTTACTACCAACCGCGGCCGGGTGGGTAAGACACAAGTAAGTTACAGCAGCCAATACGGCCTGACTACCGCGACGCGACTAGTAGATATGATGAATGGTCCGGAGTACGCCGCCATGAAGCGGGAGGCGAGGCGTTCGTCATGGGATGGAACCATCCCTGCTGATATCGATGTATTTTTTGATCCGGTCGAATTGGAATCCTTAGCAGAAGGCCGTTCGGTCGATTATCTCGATCTTGTATTGGGTTCCGGGTATCAGACCAATCATCAGATCGGTGTGAGCGGCGGATCCGAGAATACCACCTTTAATACCTCTCTAGGCTATTTCAAGGAGCAGGGCATCATCAGTAATATGGATTACGAAAGGTTTACAGGCAGGATCAATCTGGATCATAAAATCAATGATATATTTAAGATCGGGGCTTCATTCATGGTTTCAAATTCCGTTCAAAACTGGGGATCAAATGCCACAATAGGAGAAGCTTTGGCAAACAATCCATTGGGTGCACCCTATGATGCCGAAGGCAATCTGAACTTTTTGCCTACCAATGACGGTATCCGTACCAATCCCCTGAATGAATTGGTGCCGGGGGCATATATTGATGAGCGGAAGTGGACACGCATTTTTGCGCCCCTCTTTTTGGATATCAATATCATGGAAGGACTTAAGTGGACCTCCACCTTCGGGCCGGATATCCGGATCGGCAGGCGCGGCCAGTTCAGGGGAAGCCTTACCAATGATAATCGGGGAGGCCCGGGGGACGCTTCCATAACCCGTGTCGACACTTTTGGATATACCATAGAGAACCTGTTGACCTATGACAAGGCAATTACGGACGACCAGAATCTGAAAGTAACCCTGTTGCAGAGTGTACAAAACTCCCGGGCGGAATTTTCAGATGCATCGGTGACGGGTATCCCCTATGAGTCGCAGGCATTCTACAATTTGGGATCTGCCGATAACAGTATTGTGGCTTCAAGGCTGACAGAGTGGTCATTGAGTTCGTTTATGGGACGTTTAAATTATGACATCGGAGGCAAGTACCTGTTCCAGGCTTCGATGAGGGCCGACGGTTCCTCCAGATTGGCCGAAGGCAATAAATGGAACTACTTTCCCGGGTTTTCCGCGGGCTGGAGGATTTCGGAGGAATCGTTTCTGGATGACTCGTCTATTTCTCAGTTAATGCTCAGGGCATCCTATGGTGAAGTTGGTAACACGTCGGTTGCCCCCTACCAAACAGCCGGTAGGCTGGAAGGCGTAGCGTATGCCTATGGGGAAGCAAATGCACTCGGTTTTGCCCTTGGCGAAATTCCCAATGAGGCCTTAAGCTGGGAAGTTTCCAAAACCCTGGATGTAGGGGTGGATTTTGGTCTGTTTAACGGGCGCCTCAATGGAACTATCGATTGGTTCAGGACCAATACGGAAGACATTCTGTTAAACAGGGGCCTCCCTCCTACCTCAGGCTACGAAAATATATTGCAGAATATTGGCTCTACCCGCACTAAGGGATTGGAATTTGCCGTTAGCGCCGGTATTTTTGATAACCCGGAAGGCTTTTCGTGGAAGATGGATTTCAACATTGCCGGTTACACGGAAGAAATTACCGAACTGGCATTAAAGGATGAAAACGGAAACCCGGTAGATGATGTTGGAAATGCTTGGTTCATAGGCCAACCCATTCGGGTATTTTACGATTGGGAGAAAATAGGTATTTACCAGGCCAGTGAAGTGGCCCTGGCCCAGTCACAGGAGCAAAAAGTGCCGGGGGAAATCCGGCTGAATGACATCGATGGCGATGGGTTGATCACGCCGGACGACCGTAAGATCCTGGGGACGGATACCCCGGATTACTACGGAGGCCTTACCAACAAATTCTCATATAAGGGCCTGGAACTCGGCGTATTCTTTTATTTCCGCCAGGGGCAGACGATACAATCGAACTTTCATGCCGGCAACAATTCCCTGTTTGCACGGTATAACAATTTAGATGTGGATTACTGGACCATTAATAACCCCAGCAATGCGAACCCAAGGCCGAATGAAAATCAGGAAAGCCCCAGAAACGGATCCACACTTACGTATTTTGACGGTAGTTTTATTAAATTGAGGAACATTTCCCTGGCCTACAATTTACCAAATTCGATCACGGATAAATTAGGGCTTCAAGAACTAAAGCTCACCCTCTCCGGGCAGAATCTCTGGTTTATCACCGACTATGAGACCTTCGATCCTGAAGTTTCGGAAGATGAGGAGAACCTTGATTCAGGTGTGGTGCCCAGTAATAAAATGTATTCCTTAACTTTAAGTGCTAAATTTTAATCATGGCTACATTTAAAAAAAATAATTCAACTATTATGAAAAGAAAAAGATATTTCATTTGGTTTTTAGCCCTGGGGCTTTTAACAAATGCATGCGATAAATTTCTGGAAGAAGACCTGGTAACCGACGTTTCTGCAGCATCGTATTACACTACGGAAAAAGGCCTGCAGGATGCCGTAAATGCCACTTATTCATTTCAAAAGCCATTTTACGGGCAAGAAATGGGTTTCGCCATGACTACTTTTGGAACGGATATCTGGACCAATGGTGCCGATGGCGGCCATAAGTATTTCAATTTCTATGACACGAGTCTGAATGCGTCTTCGTCCTATGTACGGGATACCTGGATCACCTGGTACAGGGGCATCAATCAGGCCAACGGAGTGATCAACAGGTCTGCGAATGTGGAAATGGATGAGGCGGAGAAAACAGTTCGATTGGCGGAGGTGCGATTTTTAAGGGCCCTGTACTATTTTCAGATCGTTACTACCTACGGAGATGTACACCTGAGTTTGGAAGAAACGCTCGACGTTGAAGTTGATGCGAATAAAACCTCCCAGTCTGAAATCTACAGCCAGGCCATTGTACCTGATCTTGAATTTGCGATTGCCAATCTGCCGGACGAGCAATCAGACTACGGACGGGCTACCAAACCAGCCGCAGAGTTCCTGTTAGGCAAGGCCCTGTTGACCCGCAGTTATACCGCTTTTTCGGAAAGCAGCGATGCTTCCAGGGCGGAAACACTTTTCGGAAATGTACTAAACAATTATGGCTTTTCCCTGCTGGATAATTTTGCCAGTTTATGGGATATTACCAATGAGGTGAACAGCGAAATGGTTTTTGTCATTCCCAATTCTAAGTCCCAGGTGGACAGTGATATTGATCCGTACGGACACCGGGGCCACCTTTATTTCTTACAGGAGTACGACGTACGTCGCGGGATGACCCGGGACATCGCCAATGGCAGGCCATGGAAAAGGCATCGGCCAACCGATTTTATGTTATCCCTGTGGAACAGGGATATCGACTCACGATACGATGCTTCCTTTAAACATGTCTGGTTCGCCAACAAAGATGAACCGCCAACGGAGGCCACAGCAAGCGAACCTGCCAGGGCAGCTCTGTCGATCGGGGATACCGCTATCTATATTCCCGGCCCGGGAAAAAATATCGATTGGCCGCAATCCAGGCAGGATATGGTCCCTTATATCGTTATTACGGATGATGAATATTCGGAAAGGTTATTTCCATCCATGAACAAATGGATCGATGCAACACGGCCTGATCGCCAAAAAGTAAACGGGCAGCGCGACTTTATATTGATGCGGTTGGCGGATGCTTATTTGTTACGCGCCGAAGCCCGGTTGCAACAAGGTAACACCTCAGGTGCTGCAGACGATATTAATGTGGTTAGGACAAGAGCCGCCTGGCCGGGTCAGGAAGGTGCAATCCAAATTACGCCCGGAGATGTAACACTTGATTTTCTGCTGGATGAAAGAGCACGTGAATTAGTAGGGGAAGGCTGGCGATGGTGGGATCTGGCACGTACCGGAAAATTGGTTGAACGTACGAGGCTCCACAATACAGGCGCACAGCCAAACATACAGGATTATCACGTGGTAAGACCAATTCCACAGGATCAGATAGACAGAACCCTCGGAGGTTACCCGCAGAATCCTGGGTATCCGCAATAAGTTTTTTTTTGAGTTAGTTTAGTTCCAATCCCTTCCAGTTGTTCATACCAATTGGGAGGGTTTTTTTAAACCCTGCCTGCAGATCGCTTCACGACAACTTAAGACCAGGGGAGGAATCGCCAGCTGGCAGGTTTTCCTTTACAATTATTTCTACGGGAATGTTCAGGTTGAGCTCGGATTCATCTTCCTTTGTCAAATAATTAAACAGGCTTTTTATCGCTGCATAACCCTGATATTCGGGTTGTTGGTTAATAAGGAAATCTATCTCGCCCCTTTTGAGGTATTGCAGGTTTTGTTTGTTCAGGTCAAATCCAATGATATGGGTATTGGTAATCTCATGTTGCTTCAAAATATTTGGAATTAGGTGGGCCCTGGAATTGGTGACAAATATGCCCTTCAGATGGTCCCCGTCAAACCAATCTTTTATTTCCCTGGTAACCCGAAACACATCATTTAAGTGGTGATTAATGATTTTAATATTTGCATTTACATTAATGGATCTGAAAAATTCCCTGAACCCGTCTTCCCTCTGCTTATTATTCACCTGGGTACCCCGTTCGTTCAGCAGGTTGATCAGGAAGTACTGCCCGTCATTGCCAACCAAACCATGAAGAAGCCTACCCGCCACCAAGCCGGCGGTATGGGCATCCTGTCTTATAAAATTGGCCATCCCATTAAGCTTAATTTCCGTATCCAGGAAAACAACCGGAATTTTTTTCGCCCCCGCATGTTTTAATAAGCGATTGCATTCTTTTTCAAAATAAGGTACAGTGATCAGGGCGTCATATTTTTTACATAAGATCTCTTCCCCTTTTTTAATAAAGGAAGAAGAATTTGAAAACTCATTGTAGACTGCTGTAACACCAAGTTCCCTTAACTCCTCCACAGCTTTGGCTATTCCTTTTTTCGGAAGTTTCCAATAACTCCATTTATTTAAACTTTCAGGGACCAGGACCGCAATCTTGATTTTTTTGACAGATGCCAACTTTAACCTGCTTGCCGTGGTGTTTTTTACATAACCTGTTTCCTTGATGATCTTAAGGATCCTTTTCTCGGTTTCCTTCGATACCCCAACCCTCTTATTTAAGACCCGATCCACAGTACCAATAGAGACATTGGCCAATTTCGCAATATCTTTTATTCCCATACGTAACAGTGACTCAAGTAATTATTTTTTTTGATTGGCTCCTCCGGCCATATTAACTTAAAATACCAATGCGCCAAATTCCCGGCAAAAATACACCTATAATTTTGCTGCCATGATATTCCTGAAAGCGATGGTCATATCTCTTCCCGGATGAAGTTGAAGACCAACCGGTCCTTCCAGATTAGCGTTATCCAGGGTGTAATTCAACACTTCTTTTCCGTTGAGCCAAACATGATAACTATTGCCCCTGGCAACAGCCTTAATCGTATTCCAATCATCTGATTTCAGCAATTGCTCTATTCCTTCTGCTTCTACAGGGTACCCTAATTCGGGAACGTAGGGAGAAGCCGTCATGTCCCTTTTTAAAGAACCTGAAATCCCAATCTGGATCTGCGGGTTTTTTTCATCATCCCCCCGCATAAAAATTCCGGAATCGATAGTGCCTTCACCGAATTTGAAATCCAGTTGAATAACGAAATCCGTATACGTTTGACCGGACCACAATATGGATCCTGTTTGTTCCTGGTCACTTCTGGCCCAGAGCACTCCCCCGTCCACTGACCACCAGATATTGTTTTCGGGAACCTTCCAATACGTCAGGTCCTCCCCGTTAAAAATAGATTTCATTTCAGGTCCTTTTTCCTGGCCATTAAGGTGGCAGGAGATCCCCAGGACAAAAATTATTGCAAAAGTGTATTTCATGTGTCTGAGTATTTATCGATCACGGCCTGTTAGGCAAGACCACTAATTATTACCTTATTTTTGAATTTTAAATCCATGCTTCAGGGTTTGGAATTTCTGTGATACTCCGGGCCTCCTGTCCATCCTTTTTATTTCTTTTGCAATTTTTGTTTCCGGAACGTAATACAGACTGCGATCCACACCAGACCCTGATATTCATGTCATTTATTCCTTGCTGAATTCGGTAAAAGCTTCATCTATGGACGCTTTGGATAATATGGATCCATCATGGATGAGCATCCTATAGTTAAATTCAACGGAATCCCCTTTGCCCAACATAAAATTCAACGTCTCTTTCCCCTCAGAGAAAATAGCCTGCCCCAGTGGATTGGCTGCAAACAATCCATACCCCCTGGCGTGCCAGTAGGTTGGGTAGCCCACATTGTCGGGGTGGTCAATGATGGTGACGGATACTGCCTCATCATCAATGTTACCCTCTAACCTGACCCACCTGTTCCGGCTGCCCCAGACAGCGTCCCCCTCCAATCCTTCACTCCCCAGATAATTTCCACTGACGCCTTCGTTGTTTAACGCTTCTACCGTAGTTGCATTCCCTTCAGAATCGGTATATACCGCAGGTTGATCCGATGGCATTTCCAATTCACGGGCAACACGTATCCCCAGCATTCCCTCCTTGTTGTCTTTAAATGACACATCCCTGACCGCTTTTAAGATGGTTTTCCGGTCAATATATCTGGTATTGCCTTCCTCCTTGAAAATAAATTGGGTAATCTCTTCAAGCAGATCTGTCCCGTCCGGACTTTGCCAGACTGCTTTTACTTTTAAAAGACCTTTACCTTCATCGTGCTCTAATATATCCTGATGGTATATGGTGCCGTATTTGTGCTTTTCATCCCCGGAAATTGCGTACGAATTGTTCCAGAAATCCAGACCGTTAACGTCCCCGTAATTCAACCAATGTCCCGCGTGGTGCGGGTGGTCTACACGTTCATTTGGCCTTGGGTCGTACGGAAAACCCCGGGTGACGATTTTTCCGCTTTTGGTGATTATGGGATAGAGGATCGGTTTGGGGGTTTGGCCATCATATACATAACTGGTAAATGGTGCACCGTTGATCTCTACCGCTATTTTCTTATCCGTTTCATCAATTTCGAAACTCACTCCGGAGTTTTGGGCAATTTTATCCTTTCCCTGGTCTTCCACACTGCCACTTTTTTGCTTTTCTCTGCACGATACCAAAAGCAGATGGCCGATCAGAAAACAGGAGGTAATCTTCCTTATCATAAATAATTTACTTGGTTCTTAGTATTTAAACACTTCTCCGCCGGCCAGCACTTCCTGATTCTCTTCATCAAATGTAGCCTTAAGCCCGGTCCTTAGCGCCGCTGTGGTCATGATATTGGCAATGGAATGATTGTATCCAGCCTCTATCTTACCATTGGTGGTTTTACGGCTTCTCACACATTCCATCCAATTCAACATATGCAGCGAAGTCATATTGTCTGCTCCAGTATTCGCCGAGGTAACCACTTTGGGGGCATTCTCCGTAAGGTTGAACCCTTTCAACAAGTTGGGCTGCATACCCATCTCCTGTGCTTGATGCTCAGACAATCCCCCGTTATCACTCACTTTATTGGTGTCGAGGTTGAGTTCTCCTCCATTTGAATAATAAATTTCTTTTGTCCCGCCTGCCGAATTGGTAAA
>DATGCB010000192.1:0-4218 GCA_035312365.1 Eudoraea sp.
AGAGGTCTTTGAGGCAATCTTTTCGAGCACCCGATGGTTGACGATATGTTTGGATTTGGCACCGTCAAGGTCAACCAGGTGAAGGTATTGTATCCCGTGGTCCTCAAAGGCCTGTGCCACTTCCAAAGGGTTTTCATTATAGATCTTTTTGGTGTTGTAATCCCCTTTGGAAAGCCTTACGCATTTTCCTTCGATGATATCTATGGCAGGAATGATTCTCATGTGTAACAGTTAAGAATATACGACGTTGTCTTTGTACATCCACAGCTCGGAATCCCCTATCGTTTGAAACCCGAACCGTTCGTAAAGTGCATGTGCGTCTTTTGTTTTTAGTGCCATGGTCTTTACATTTTTGAGAAGCGGGTGACCAATGATATAGCCTATGAGTTCCTTCCCAAGTCCATTTCCACGGTATTCATCAAATACAAAGAGGTCCATGAGGTAGGCAAAGACTACATAATCCGTCAACACTCGGGCAAATCCGATTTGCGTGCCACTCCTCAGATACATACCGAAACATAGACAATGATCCAGAGTTTTTTGTAAATCTTCCATGGTTCTGCCCTTCCCCCAGTATGAGGTGGTACTGATATATTGATGAATGGCACTTATATCCAATTGGTCTTTGTCCGTACCTATATAAAAATCCATTGCTTACATCGTTTCAATAAAATTCCTCAAAATGGTCGCCCCGGCCAAACTGCTCTTTTCCGGATGGAACTGAGTCCCCATAAAATTGCCCCTGCCCAGGGCAGCACTATAGGTTACTTCGTAGTCAGATGCTGCGATGGTAACATTGCAAAGGGGGGCATAATAACTGTGGACCAGATAAATATATTCCTTATCATTCACTCCCTTAAACAGATCAGATCTCAGATTGCTTATCTGGTTCCAGCCAATCTGAGGTACTTTCACCGAATTTGAAAATCGTACGACCTCCACATCAAAAATGCCAAGGCCCCTGGTATCCCCTTCTTCGGATGAATTGCACATCAGTTGCATCCCCAGACAGATCCCCAGGACAGGTTGTTTTAATTGAGGAATGACAAGATCCAACCCTGTGGCCCTCAATTTGTTCATGGCACTGCTCGCTTCTCCGACACCCGGAAATATTACCTTATCCGCAGCCCGTATTTCCTGCGGATCATCGCTCAACACGGCCTTATATCCCAAACGCTGTATCGCAAATCGTATGCTTTGAATATTCCCTGCCCCGTAATTGATGATCACTATGTTCATTTTAATATTCCCCTGTTGGCACCCGGTATGCCATTTTATAATTTTGTGTTTAGAGCATTCCTTTTGTGGAGGGTAAAACCATCTTTTCCACGTCCCTTTTTACCGCCATTTTAATGGCCTTGGCAAATGCCTTAAAAATGGCCTCAATTTTATGGTGCTCATTGGTGCCTTCCACTTTGATATTCAAATTTGCCCGTGCACCGTCTGTAAAGGATTTAAAGAAATGATGAAACATTTCGGTAGGCATGTCCCCCACCATTTCCCGCTTAAAATCCGCATCCCATACCAGCCAGTTTCTTCCCCCGAAATCTATGGCAACCTGCGCAAGGCAATCGTCCATTGGAAGGCAGAACCCATATCTTTCGATCCCCAATTTCTTGCCCAGGGCTTTGTGAAAAACTTCTCCCAGGGCAATCGCGGTATCCTCAATCGTATGGTGTTCATCTACCTCCAGATCTCCTATAACCTTAATCTCAAGGTCCATTTGCCCGTGCCGCGCCAATTGGTCCAGCATGTGATCAAAAAAGGCCAGCCCTGTCGAGATAACGCTTTTACCCCTTCCATCCAGATTTAAGCTGATGTCGATATGGGTCTCGTTGGTTTTTCGGGTTAATACTGCCGTTCGCTGATCTAATTTTAAAAATTCGTAGATGGTTTCCCAATTGATATTTTCCAGGGCAATTACCGGGTCCAATTCCACTTTCTTCAGCGTGATTTCCTCAAGCCCGAGTTGCGTATTATCATTGATAAAAATACCCTTTGTCCCCAAATTTACAGCCAGTTCCATATCGGTTAGACGATCTCCGATCACAAAGGAATTTCCCAGGTCGTAGTCCTCTGTGAAATAGTGTTTCAGGAGCCCGGTCCCCGGTTTCCTGGTATCTGCCTTATCTTTGGGAAACGTCCGGTCTATAATGACCTCGTTAAAGAAAACACCTTCATTTTCAAAGGATTTTAGAATAAATTCCTGGACCGGCCAAAAGGTTTCTTCAGGAAAAACGGAGGTTCCCAGGCCATCCTGGTTGGTAACCATGACCAATTCAAAATTAAGTTCCTTGGCTATTTTACCCAGGTAGGTAAATACCTTCGGATAAAACATCAATTTTTCGAAGGAATCGATCTGCTCATCAGCAGGTTCCCTGATGACAGTGCCGTCCCGGTCTATGAACAACACTCTTTTCTTGTTCTGACCTTCTTTCATACGAGTGACTTTAAGGCGTTGATCAATTGCTTATTTTCGGCTTTCAGGCCTACGGTAAACCGAAGGGCGTTATCGCATAACGGTTGTTGTGACCTGTTGCGCACCACAATTCCCTTCCCCAGTAATTGGGCGTATCGTTTGTCTGCATCATCCACTTTCGCCAAAATAAAATTAGCATCGGATGCATAGATCTTTTCTACAAACGGTACCTTTTCCATAACAGCGGTCAATACATCCCTTTCGCGTAAGATCTCGCGAACCTCTTTTTCCACGACATCTTCAGCCATTACCCTTTGCAAAGCCCTTTGCTGGGTAAGTTCATTAACATTATAGGGCAGTTTTATTTTGTTTAATATCGCTATAATATCAACAGAAGCCAGACATATCCCCAACCGGATACCGGCCATTCCATAGGCTTTGGACAAGGTATGCGTAACCACCAAATTAGGGAATTCCGGCAATTTTTCCACCCAGGTTTCCCGGGATGAAAAATCGATATATGCCTCGTCAATGACGACAAGGCCATGGAAGTTTTCCAGCAGCCTCAAAATAATGTCCGGTGAAAAACTGTTCCCTGTTGGGTTGTTCGGGGAACAGATAAAGATGATTTTGGTATGGGAATCCACAGCCTCCAGAATCCTCTCCGCATCCGGCTGAAAGTCATTGGTGAGTAATACTTCCCTGTTCTCAATCCCATTGACATTGGCTAGTACTTTGTACATACCATAGGTGGGTGGCATCGTAATTATATTGTCTTCACGGGGTTCGCAAAAAGCGCGGAACAACAGGTCCAGGACCTCATCACTGCCATTCCCCAAAAGGATATTCGCCGTATCCACACCTTTACGTTCTGCCAGAACGGCCTTTAGATTGCGCTGCCGGGGATCCGGATACCGGTTCACCCCATTTTCATACGGACTCTCATTGGCATCCAAAAAAATCATTTGAGTACCTTCCGATACATACTCATCCCGGGCCGATGTATAAGGCTGCAGATCCTGTACGATGGAGCGCACCAGTTTATGTATGTCGATCTTTTTTTTCATATTTATCATTGGTTCCTTCCCCGTATCCCCTGCATACGGGAATATTTCCTATCCATTGTTGATTAAACTTTTTAACCTTAGGGTCACGGCATTTTTATGCGCCTGCAACCCCTCTGCCTCAGCCATCCGCTCAATGGTCGGGCCCAGATTCTGAATCCCCTTAGCCGATATTTTTTGAAAGGTGATACTTTTCATAAAACTATCCAGGTTGACCCCGCTGTATTGCCTGGCATACCCGTTGGTCGGCAATGTATGGTTGGTGCCGGAGGCGTAATCCCCGGCGCTTTCCGGGGTATATTTTCCGAGGAAAACCGAACCTGCATTGACAATCCGATCCGTGTAGAATTTTTCATTTTCACTTGAAATTATAAAATGCTCGGGGGCGTATTCATTGATAAGATCTATGGCCTCCTCATCGTTTTCCACAAGGATCAATTTACTGTTGTTCATAGCTTTTTGAGCTATCTGTTTTCGGGGAAGTTTTTCTAGTTGAATGGCTATTTCCTTTTCCACTGCACGTATCAGTCCTTTAGAGGCTGATACCAGAATCACCTGACTGTCTTCGCCGTGTTCTGCCTGACTCAACAGGTCGGAGGCCACAAAGGCTGGATTGGCGGAATCATCGCCTACAACCAGCAATTCACTGGGCCCGGCTGGCATGTCGATCGCCACTCCGAATTTAGTCGCTATTTGCTTTGCTACCGTAACATACTGATTTCCGGGGCCGAAAAT
>DATGCB010000193.1:0-10639 GCA_035312365.1 Eudoraea sp.
ACCGGATTTTATTTACCGGATGAAAAGGCCGATAGGCTGGTGGATGTATGGCTTACACCGAACGTGGACGAAAACTTACCGGATTTGTTTGTTACCGATTATGCCATCTCGGGGGCAAAAACCTACTTTGCGGGCGGGGCCGGTTTGGTTGGAACCGCGAGCGATTACTTAAAATTTGCCAGCGCCATTCTCAACAAAGGAACGCTGGGAGAGGCACAAATTTTAAAGGCATCGACCGTTGACAGAATGCTTGCGAATCAAATCGATACGTTGAGGTTGGGTGAGGGACTGGGATTTGGATACGGTGGTGAGGTTCGATTGACGGAAAATGCAGATGGGATAAATGCAGGTCAGTGGGGATGGAACGGATATTGGCAAACCTATTTCAGGATCGACCCCCAGAATGATATGGTATTGATATTATTGACCAATGCGTACAACAATCCCAAATGGGACGAAATTTTGGGAGGATATGAAACGACGGTCGTCCAGGCAATTGAGGATTAATCGGCGTACGTTAGCCAGTTTATGTGGCAGGTAGAGTGTGCTTTCGCATACAGCACAATCGTCCCCTTTAAATCAATTTACGACATCCCCGTTCCGGTTGGTATTGGTTTGTCGTATTATTTTCCTGTTGCGTTTACCCGGGAACGATCAAGATTTCAGACCCTACAAGCTGACCGGAAGCGTCAGGGGGGTGGGATTGATGCAGGGAAGTTTGAAGCTTAACTGAAGCACTATTCCGACAGGGAAATACCGTTGGAAATACTTTGCTCACCTTGGCCAATTCAAGCGGTTACTAAAAAAACAATGCCCATTACATCTACCATTCTTTGGATAATAGTAATCGTGATAATGCTTAGTTTAGTTGTAGCCATTCTTCCCGACCTTTAAAGTTCAAAAAGTATTATCCAACTGTTCTAAAATAAAGAGAATGAAAATAATTTTGTCCTTAAAATGAATGCAGAATGTGAGGTTACAAACTTTAAAGGCCACGTGATGAAAAAAATCACTACAAATAAGGGTCTAATATATCTGTAAATTTTCACTTTTCTTCGCCCTTCAAGCATTTTTCCATAACGTGCATACCGGCCGCTCCCACAAACAACAAATTCAACGGGTTGCGAATTCCATGGCCTTCATTTCCGGCTTCAACGTAGTACACTCTATGGTCCAAAGCCTCTATTGTTTCCACTATACGCCTGGATTGATCAGGTTTGACCCGTACATCATTTGATCCCTGAAAGATCAGCAGCGGAACGGTGATCCGTTCCGCCTGGTTGATGGGTGAAATTGAATCCAGGAACTCCCGAACGAGAGGGTCTTGGTTGTCTCCAAACTCTTGGCGTTGTATCTCGGGGAAATGGTGCTCACTGCTTTCGTCCAAATATGCGTTCAAATCACTTATTCCGAAAAGATCGCAACCGCACCGCAACCTGTCGCTGTAATGCACTAACGAGGCCAAGGTCATATACCCTCCGTAGGAACCACCCATCACCGCAACCTTTTCCTCGTCCAGATCATCCCGTTTACCGATCCAATCCAATAAGGCGCCAATGTCCCGCACGGCATCCTCCCTATGGAATCGATCATCAAGAGAGCGATAGGTTTTTCCGTAGCCGGAAGACCCTCTTACATTCGGGGCTATGATTGTTATTCCCTGCTCCCGGAGCAGTGGGTACATGGGGTTTTCGGAATACGGGCGTGATTGTCCGGCAGGTCCGCCATGGATATCAACAAGAACAGGCCGCCTTCCAGCAGAAGAGTTGCCTGGGAATAGAAAGGCAGGGATCATCCGGGGAGCTCCGCCAATGGAGTCATAGGTGGGATAATTTACAGCTTCGACATCGGGAAGCTGCTCCTCGCCGGTCGCCTCCGGCTGAATCCAACTGGTCCAGGTATCATTATCCAGATCGTACAGAAGAACACCGGATCTTCCGGAAACAGAAGAAGCGCTCAACGCGATTTTTCGCGAAAGTGGGAGAAATTCGAAGTACGTTATGAATCCATTTGGAGGAGCCGGCAAAGGTCGAATGCTTTCGTCCGTCAGGGCCAGATGATACAAGCTGTTGATACCGTTGCTGTTCACCATGAACACCAGATCATTTTTATCATCGGATATCTCAAACTGGACAACATCCCAGTCAGGCTGTCCTTTAATCGGGTTAAGCACGCCGGTCCGAAGATCGAGTCGCATCAACCGCTGGTATTCGTCCCCAAAGTCGGAAATGACATAAAGGAACGCTTCCGAGCCGGCAAACCTTGGATTGTCCACGTATGTGCTGTCCCCTATTTGTGGCGCGAGCAATTGGGTCTGGCCGGACTCGATATCATGAAGGAATAACCGGTTGTCCCCGAAGGACCGCCAGTTGATCATTATCAAATATCGCCCGGAGGCCGAAAAGGTAGACGGAATGAAATCACCCTCACCATCATAAACCAAATGATCTGTTGAGGGGTCGTTGGGATCGATCAGACTAACAGAAAAGTTACTTCCATTATGGCGGGTACTTGCGTAAGAGAACCATCTGTGATCCGGTGAAAATGGTCCCAGATAAACCCTTCCCGCATCCGCTACCAAGAGTTGGTTTGATTTATTCTTGCGGTCATAAGCATAGAGGTCGTAGAGTTCACCGCCTTCCTTGTCCGAATAAAAGGTTATAAACGGATAGTCAGGATCATGTGGAAAAATTGCATAATTAACATTCTTGGGTAACCCCTTCACGGGCTTGATATCGCTGCCCGGTCCCGACAAAAATCCTATTTCCTGTTTCAGGCCCTCACGTATCCACATTGATCTGGTAGCCAAATCCCAACCCAAATAAGAATAGGAATCGCTGGATTGCTGAACTGTTTTTACCAAACGGAAAGCCCAATTCCAAGGAATACGGGGAAGATTTTTGGTAGTGACCGATGGCGGTGCCGGAACCCCGTAAATGCCAAGTACCAAAATGATCACTGCCAGACAAACCAGAAGGGAAATACCGATACGAACCATCCACTTCTTCATAGTTGTAAAATTAATAATATATAACCATAATATGCAGTTGGATCCCGTAACTCAATTTTACTTTTAGATTTATGAATTTTACTCATTGTGGTTCATTCAGATTTGATTCTATCTGAGCGCCGTTTTTTAAACCAGTTTGATAAATTGAAGGATTCCCATAAACGGTTGGTTTTTCGGAACTTTAAGAAACCTAAAAGAAAGGGGGCATTCATCTTCCCGCTTGACCAATCAGGATTACTTCACATACCAGCGTATAATTTGATGTTGATATGAGTCTTTTTGAAAATCTAGATTGATTTTATCGAATTCAATGTCCGGATTTTAGCAATAGGGAGGTCTTATTCATATGAGACAATCATTATTCGCTTTAGCCCTACTTCCTTTTTTTGTTCTCTGTCAAGAGAATCAAGACTATCAGATGAGTTTCGAGCTGAAGGTAAATACCTTAGGTTTTGCACCTATCCCGGCATTTTCGTTTGATTCGCCAATTTTCTATCCAAGCATAGATATAAAGTTGAAACGGGTAAACCTGTCAAGTGATGTTGCCGTCGGATTCAACGGTAAGCCCTGGTTGCTGAACCTAAGGGCACAGTATACGGTAGTCGATAAGGGAAAGTATAGGTTGACCTTGGGGGCCAATCCATTCCTGTTCTTTAATGAGGACGTGAATTCACTCTCTGAAACTTTTATCGTGGCACAACGCAACTTGAGCCTTAAAGTGGGTTCTGAAATAAAGCTCTACCACAAAACCGGCATAAGGTTAGTATATTTAAATAATAGGGGGCTGGATCCTGGGGCCTTGTCCGGGCATTATTTTGCCTTAGCGCCATTTTTTGGCCCGTTGTACCATAACAAAAATCTGAGCATATTGTTTAATCCCGATATCAATTATCTGAGTTTTGACAGGAATATTCAAGGTTCTTTTTTTAACAGCTTTTTGATTGTTAATTTCGTAAAGCTACCATTGAAAATACAGTTACAAATGGTCAAGAGACTGTGGGCCGATTTTGGTGCATTCAATTTTAGCTGGAATGCGGGAATCGCATGGAACTTTATAAAAATCACTAAAAAAGACTAAAACGAAACTATGAAAAAATTTATGCTGATCGTCAGGGAGGACCTTGAAAAAATCGGAAAAATGAGCGATGAAGAAAGATTCGCGAGCAGTCCAAATATGGTGGAATGGGTAGATAGACTTATCGAGAGCGGTAACTACATTACAGGTACACCATTGCTCATAGAGGGTCGTTATGTTAGCAAGGACTATGTGCAATCCGACGGTCCATTTATAGAATCAAACGAGGGTATTTCCGGATTTGACCTGATCTGGGCGGAAAACCTGGAACAGGCCACCGCCATTGCGCAGAGTTGCCCCATGGTGTTGATTGGAATGGCCGTTCGTGAAGTAAGGCCCATAATCAATATGCCAACCTGAAGAATGGATCTAAAGATTGAAATAGAGCAAGTTTACAAAGAAAGCTATGGCCAACTCAAGACCATATTAAAGCAAAAATTCAATTTCCTGACTTTAGATATGGTAGAAGATCTGATCCAGGAGGCCTTTTCCCAAGCAATGGACCAATGGCCGCAAAAAGGAATGCCAAGGAATCCTTCTGGTTGGTTGTACCAATGTTGTAGAAACAATGCCATTGACCTGATCCAAAGGTCAAATCAAAATGTGCAATTGTCGGAAAATGAAGTAGGTCATACGGAAAAACAAGAGGTCTTCAAAAACCAAATTAAAGATGGAAGGCTCAAGACCCTGTTTGATTGCTGCCATCCCGATCTAACTTCAAGGACACAGATAGTCCTGGCCCTGAAATACGTTATTGGTTTCAGGACCGGAACCATTGCGCAGCAATTTGGAATCAGTGGTGATGCAGTCGAAAAAATGTTGTACAGGACACGTCAGGAGCTGAAATTGAATGGTTTGCCTCAGAATGACCTTTCCATAGCATCCTATAAAGAACGTCTGTCTAGTGTGCACAAGGTAATTTATCTGATATTCACGGAGGGATGGAAAAATACAAAAGCCACTAAAAAGGATTCCCTTGAAATGATCGAGGAGGCATTGATCCTGAATACGGAATTGATACACAATTCGTTGGGCGATTCCAATACTCTGGCATTGCAGGCATTGCTGCTGTTCAATATCGCTAGATTCAAGTCTCGTTTCGATATAGACGGTAAACCCATTCATATTGAGCTCCAAAACAGGGATCTGTGGAACCCGGAACTGATCAGGCTTGGCCATAACTATTTGGTGACCTCGGAAAGCGACGCTTTATCATCTTTTCATTTGGAAGCTGCGATTGCGTATAAACACTGCGCCGCAAAGTCATTTTCTGAAACCGATTGGGAAACCATATGCCAATATTACGATGTCTTGCTTAAAGTTCATCCCAATCCTTTTGTGGAAATCAATTATGCCATTGCTTTGTATTACAATGGTCATCTAAAACAGGCTCACGATAGGTTTTCCAATCTGAAAAATAACCGGTACCTGAATTCTTCAAAACTATTGAAAAACGTCATTGAGGAGTTTAACATGAAAACTATATTTTCATTGTAAAATAGCTAATACCTTATATGGTTGGAGATGTACTGAATGGGATAAGCTTTTCGAATTGGATGTAAACGCGCCCAGGCATAGGAAGCCTGGCTCTTTGCATATGACCATATTTCGAGGTCGGTATTGATAAATAAAAAAAGATTATGAATACAATTATCGATTGGATAACAGAGATTGATCTGGTTACAGAAAAGTTCAAGGAAACTTTTTCTGATTTCACTCAAAAAGAAATGAACTTTAGGCCCAAGGAAAAAGTTTGGAGTGTAGCCCAAAATATTGAGCATATCATTTTATTGAACAATTCTTATTTCGAGTACTTCAAGGAAATTCAAAACGGGACACATTCGTTGCCCGAGCTTGAAAATGCGGAAACCAAAGCAAAGGAATCTTTGATTGCTTTAAAACCCTTTACAAATCCTCAAAGAATTTAACGTACGGACACATGAGGTCCACCTTGATTGATATTCGTTTAATATTTGTAGGTGGTATGGTGAGTAAAGGCTGTGCCAAAAAACGGCTGTATTATTGGACAGGTTTTATTACCTTCCAAATGTATCGATTGAAGAAGGAAACGATTTATTCCTTTAAAAAAGCAAACAAAAGATTATGAATCCAAAAGTTGTCGACAGGTTCTTGGATAGGGCAAAAAAATGGAAGGAAGAAATGACATTGTTAAGGAAAATCTGTCTTGCCTGCGGACTGACCGAAGATTTCAAATGGATGCACCCATGTTACACTTTTGAGAAAAAAATATAGTTGTAATCCAGGAGTTCAAGGAGTTTTGCGCGCTCATGTTTTTCAAAGGTGCACTGTTAAAGGACTCGAATCATGTTTTAGTCCAACAAACCAAGAACGTACAGGCTGCCCGTCAACTTCGCTTTATAAATCTTCAAGAAATAAAAGAGCAGGAAAAAACTATAAAAGCCTATATATACGAGACCATTGAGGTAGAAAAAGAGGGTTTGGAGGTAAGGATGAAAAAGACCTCGGAATTCTATATGCCCGAAGAACTGAAAATAAAATTTGATGAAGACCCGAATTTGAAAACAGCATTTGAGGCTTTGACCCCCGGGCGACAAAGAGGCTATCTACTTCATTTTTCCCAAGCCAAACAATCGAAAACCCGCGAATCAAGAATTGAGAAATCGATTCCTAAAATATTTGAGGGAAAAGGATACAACGAACGCTAGGTTAAAATCCAAAGTTCTTTAAACTTCTTTCCATACCTTGCTATACTTCCTCAAATAATCCAAAGGCGTCATATCGGTAATTTTCCGAAACACATCCCTAAAGGCCTTGGGGTCTGAGTAACCCACTTCGTACATGACCTCGTTGATCGTTTTTCGCCCTTTTTCCAGTTCTTTTTTTGCGGCTTCCACTTTTACCCGTTGATGGTATTCTACAACCGTGTTCGCGGTCGCTTTTTTAAACCGTCGTTCAAAAGTGCGGCGGTTTAGGGCGATTTTATTGCAAAGTTCCTCTACGGTAATCTTATCCTGAAAATTTCGTTCGATATATTCTTGGGATCTTAGAATTTCCTTGTCCTTGTGTGATTTCTGCCCCGAGAAAATCATAAACGGGGACTGGCTGATACGTTCGATATCGATCATAAAACCCTTAGCGGCCATAACCGCGGTATCGCGCCCTGCATACTTTTCTATTAGATAGATCACCAGATTCGTAAATGAATAGGCCCCGCCGCTGGTGTAGATACCGTCCGATTCGGTCAGTATTTTGTCATCCTTGAGAATGGCTTTCGGAAACTGATCCCTGAATTCATTCGCATATTGCCAATGGGTGGAGCAATTTTTTCCGTCCAACAGTCCCGTAGAGGCTAAGAAAAAGGAGGCCACACATAGGCTTACGATTTCCGCACCTTCTTTATATTGGTCTACGATCCAAGGAATAAAATCGGCATTGTTCTTTTTGTTTTCCTCAAAATCCCCGTGAATGGCGGGAACAATAATAAGATCGGTTTTTTCTACTTCGCCGATAAGGACATCGGGATTGACGATAAACAATCCATTGGATTGCTCCGTGTGCTTTTCAAGTCCCACCAAATGGATATCGAAGAGCGGTTCCCTATCCGTCTGTTCAAAAAATTCGTTGACCCAGGATAACATTTGGTGCGTTCCCCCGATATTGACCACGCTGGTATGGCCTTTCGGAACGAGTATCGATACATGTTTCATAAAAATGCTCTTTTAATTGTCATTCCTGCGAAGGCGGGAATCTGTTTAACCCGGATTAAAATTTCCTTTATTTAATAGAACCAAGATAATCAAAGAAATTGTCGCAATCAACCCGTCAGATTGACGGAATCGCACCATCCGATTAGGAAAAAAGCTAAGTATATTTGGGTATATCCAGCATATAAAACAAAAAGACAATTCTTCAAAATAATTAATGCAATGAAAACGATCTGGCTCAACCTCCCTGTCAAAGACCTTCAAAAATCGAAACAGTTCTTTCGCGACATAGGCTTTCGTGAAAATGCCAGGCATAAAGAGGCCCCGCATCTGGGTAGCTTTTTGATTGGAGACAGCAATTTTGTTCTGATGCTTTTTCCAGAAGGGGACATAAAAAATTATACGCAAAATAAAATAACGGATACATCCAAGAGCAATGAGATGCTCATTAACATCGATGCACAGTCCAGAGAGGAAGTGGACGCTTTCGCCAAAGTGGTTACTATAGCAGGCGGAAATGTCTATTTTGAACCCACCGAAGTAGATGGTTGGATGTACATTCTTAGCTTTGGCGATTTGGACGGCCACCGGTGGAGCATGTTGTACATGGAACCAGAAAAAATGCCAAAACAATAAAACAATTCTATTATGGAACGAAAAGAATTTAGAACGACAATCGATGCATCGAAGGAAAAAGTTTGGGAAGTATTGTGGAAAGATGAGACCTATCGCCAATGGACGGCTCCATTTGGAGAAGGTTCCCGTGCGGAGACCGATTGGAAAGAAGGCAGCAAAGTGCTTTTTCTTAGTGCCGATGGAGGAGGAATGGTTTCCCGTATCGCGAAGAGCCGGCCCAATGAATTTATGTCCATTGAACATTTGGGCTTTGTAAAAGATGGTATAGAGGATACCAAGAGCGAAAAAGTAAAGGAATGGAGGGGGGCTATGGAAAACTATACCCTTAAGGACAACGAGGGCAAAACAATGCTAGTAGTTGCCATGGATATAGCCGATGAATATCTCGATTATTTTCTGAAAGTATGGCCAAAAGCCCTGGAAAAAGTAAAGGACCTTTCCGAAAATCAATAACAAATCAAATAATCACTTAAAAGAAGCGTCATGAAAACAGAAAATCCAGTGGTATGGTTCGAAATTTATGTTGAGGACCTCAAGAGAGCGCAAAAATTCTACGAAACTGTTTTTCAGCTGGAAATGAATGAATTGCCCATGCCAGAATCAGCTGATGATGCCATGCAAATGCTGTTCTTCCCAAGCAATATGGAATCCAAAAACAAAACTTCGGGAGCTCTGGTAAAAATGGAAGGTTTTAAGGCAGGTAACAACAGCACGATCGTCTATTTTGCCAGCGAAGATTGTAGTGTTGAAGAGACCCGGATAAAAGATGCCGGAGGCGAGGTTTTTAAATCTAAAACCTCACTTGGGGAATATGGTTTTATGGTGCTCGCCAATGATACCGAGGGAAATATGTTTGGGATACATTCAATGGAATAAAAGTTAATCACAACTATTTTTAATAGATGAGTATTGTTGACGAGTTTATTAAGGCGAAAATCAAAAAAGAGTACCAAACCATTTTCACCAAATTTAGAGCTTTGATAAAAGCAAAATTTCCATTTCTAAAAGAAGAGCTGAGAGGCGGTACGGAAAAGTATTATGCATACCCGTATACAGATATAATAGAATAATCATATCCGTAAGTCCAACGCAGAAGGGAATCACATTTTCATTTGGCGAAGGGAAAAAGTTTGAGGATAAATTTGGACTATTGGAAGGTACGGGAAAGAAAACCCTGAACTTACGTCTTACTAAGCTAGAGGAATTTAAGGAGGAGATTTTTGAAAATTATATCCTACAGGCCATTGAGTTTGATGAAAAATAGTAACTGGAAGAAGCTAAGCACTAATAATGTATAGGACTGTGGGGCGTTCATTGTGAGCAAAAGGATGTAACGCCGAAATGTACAAGCCAAAAAATCAACATGTAATGAATAGGAACAATATCTTCTGCCCCGAAGGCTTCAACTTTTTGAATGGTTATCTCTTGAACATTAGTTTTATCTCCATCCAGAGTATCAAATACAATAAAACTGAGAGATGGAAATCCAAATAAATCACCAACATACGATTCACTCACTTCTAGCTGAACATTATTCTACCTTTTGCCATAGTTCACCCTTTATTAATTTAATAGTAAATTATTCTGCAAAATAACTTCGAAATTCTGGCAATCCGTAGTTATATGATGGGCCCCTCTAGTTTTAACCAATTAAAACGCATGCTTAAAACAATTCTAATCATTCCTTACTTTTTCGTATGTCCAACATAAACTTCAAGCATCCAAGTATTGCAAGAATCTGGAAGATGCTTTGAATATATTTGAAGTAAGATTTGGTAAATAGAAGTTTAATCGGACTGTGTTCTTGTCCATCGAGACCTAAACTTGCTACTGAGCCTGCGAGTCCATAAGCACTATTCACTAGCACTATCGAAATGAATAAGAATAGAAAATTAATGAATAAAACTTGACGAGAGGTCAACTTCACTCCAGTTAAATAGGCCGCTATCAAATATATTATAATGATTATAAAAAAGATAACGTAATTAGTTGTTAATTCTCCAATAGCCGCGTAATCATTCTCCAATAAAGCACGTCTTTTGTAACAACTCCCATGAGTCGATCCATTTGGAGTACCTACCCATCTACCTCCGGCTTCATTACATTTCCTTTTGCATTCAGCCTGATTACTACATGTAAAGGTTTCGGCGTTCTGTACTGGTATTGTTTGCTGTTGCATCAGAGAAGTGCTGAATCCGCTTGTGATAATCAATAGTCCTACTATAATAATTA
>DATGCB010000194.1:0-6510 GCA_035312365.1 Eudoraea sp.
TATTACTTCAAGAATAATTGCTAAAACTATTGCGAAGTCGTAAGATGTGTGTTAACTTTGTTTCAAACGCATTAATATTTGCACATGAGCGAATTGGTGGAAATCGTTGATTCTCTTGAAAATAAAATTAGCAAGTTGCTGCATAAATTAGAATTGCTCACGCAGGCTAAGATAAAATTGGAAGAGGATCTGGTCACTTTAAAGAATGACTGCGATATCGCTGAAAATTCAGTTTTGGAATGGGAGGAGAAATATAAATCCCTAAAGCTTGCAAATACGATGTTGGGCAGTGATACGAATAAAACAGAAGCGAAGCTCAAAATAAATACACTGGTGAGGGAGTTGGATTATTGTATTGCCCAACTCGCAGAATAGTGTGCCAATAAAATATGGCCGAGAAGCTGAAAATTAAGCTTTCTATTGCAGATAGGGTATATCCTTTGACAATTGACCCAAGTCAGGAAGAAGGATTGCGCAAGGCTGCAAAGAATATTGAACAGCTTGCCAAGAAATTTGAGCAGAATTATGCTGTCAGGGACAAACAGGACGTTTTGGCGATGTGTGCCCTGCAGTTTGCCTCTAAGATTGAGCAAAAAGGAATAGACAGTATGGAAGATACCAGGGAGGTGACAGAGCGCCTGAAGGCATTGGATCATCTGGTAAATTCCAAACTTAGCATAAAATAGGTTCTTTTGAAATACAATTAAGTTACTGCCCACATTGGTATTTAATTTTTGACGAACTCAACACTAATTTGTTTGAAAAGGGTGAGTTTAGGTTGTAAAAGCAAGCCTTCTTGTAAAGGATCCTTGAGCAATCTGTTAGCCCTAAACCTGTTTACTGGAGTTTGTACAGAACTTCCATCAATGTGGGTTTTTTTATGGCTGTAATTCTTGATCACAGCCATCAGGTTATCCGCATACCGGGAGTTGTTTTTCGTGGCCTTTAGGCTAAAACATCTCAGGTTACAGCACCTGGGAAGAAACAATTAAACTAAAAGAATGGATACAACAACAATCATCATAGCAGCCATTGCCGGCCTCGCGATCGGGTTTGCCGTTGCTAAATTTTTAGAAAAGGGGAAAGCATCAAAAACCATAGGGAATGCCAAAAGGGAAGCGGCATCTATAATTAAGGTAGCTACGGTAGAGGGAGAAAACCTTAAAAAGGACAAAATTTACCAGGCCAAGGAAAAATTTTTGGAGCTAAAGGCAGAACATGAGAAAGTAATAATCAGCAAAGACAAGAAGATCACCGATGCCGAAAAGCGAATACGGGATAAGGAGTCACAGATCAGTAGTGAGCTTGCCAAGAATAAGAACCTCAACGGGCAATTGCAAACCAAGCTCAAGGAGGTTGATCACAGGTTAGAGTTTTACGAGAAAAAACAGTCCGAACTTGAAAAGCTCCATAAAAGTCAGGTGCAGCAGCTCGAAGTCATTTCGGGACTTTCTGCGGATGAGGCCAAAAGTCAGTTGTTGGAGTCCCTAAAGGAAACCGCCAAAACAGATGCTATGGCGTATATGCAGACAACGCTGGAAGAAGCCAAACTTACCGCTCAGCAGGAAGCGCGGAAAATTGTAATCAATACCATTCAAAGGATAGGGACCGAGGAGGCGGTGGAGAATTGCGTTTCGGTATTTAATCTTGAATCCGATGATGTTAAAGGCAGAATCATTGGGCGGGAAGGTAGAAATATACGCGCCCTTGAATCCGCAACAGGCGTGGAGATCATCGTTGATGATACCCCCGAGGCAATTATTTTATCCTGCTTCGATTCGGTACGGAGAGAGGTCGCACGGCTATCCCTGCATAAGCTTGTAACTGACGGCAGGATCCATCCTGCACGCATCGAGGAAATTGTAAAGAAGACCGAAAAACAAATTGAGCAGGAGATCGTTGAGGTCGGGAAACGAACGGTAATTGATCTTGGAATCCACGGGCTGCATCCCGAATTGATAAAGGCGGTAGGGAGAATGAAATACCGTTCTTCCTATGGTCAGAATTTGTTGCAACACTCAAGAGAAGTTGCCAAACTCTGTGGTATCATGGCTGCCGAATTGGGATTGAATACAAAGTTAGCCAAACGGGCAGGACTGCTACACGACATAGGAAAAGTACCCAATACAGAAGCTGAAGTGGAAACGCCACATGCTATTCTGGGCATGCAATGGGCCGAAAAACACGGTGAAAAACCAGACGTGTGCAATGCCATTGGGGCGCATCATGATGAAATTGAAATGAAGACCCTTATATCGCCTATTGTTCAGGTCTGTGATGCCATCAGCGGCGCACGTCCCGGGGCGAGGAGGCAGGTGCTCGATTCCTATATTCAACGGCTTAAAGACCTCGAAGAAATTGCCTTTGGCTTTGGGGGGGTTCAAAAGGCCTACGCCATTCAGGCAGGAAGAGAACTCAGGGTCATCGTTGAAAGTGAAAAGGTAAGCGATGAAAAAGCTGCGCAGTTATCTTTTGAAATTTCACAAAAGATACAAACAGATATGACTTACCCCGGACAGGTAAAGGTGACCGTCATACGGGAGACCAGGTCTGTGAATGTAGCAAAATAAAGATTGATTCCCTTTATTTATTTGCCCTGACCCCTGTTCTTTGCATCAGGGGTCTGCCTCTTTCAATAAATCTGTGAGATCCAATGGCCTGGTATACATTTCTAAATTGCCGTCTGCCTTCTTTGGCCATTGCGCTACGGGCCTGTCCCAATAGAGTTCAACCCCGTTTTGGTCAGGGTCATCCAGATAAATGGCTTCCGAAACACCATGGTCCGCCGCCCCGGTTAGCGGGTAACCGGCCGACCTGAGACGGCGGAGGATCACTGCGAGATCTTTCCTGGTGGGATAGAGGATGGCAGTATGAAAAAGACCCGTGGAATTTTCAGGCGCGGGAGGTCCGTTCCTGCTGTACCAAACATTTAAGCCGATATGATGGTGATAGCCCCCTGCAGAGATAAAAGCCGCATCGTCGCCATAGGTGGCCGTAATTTCAAATCCCAGCAACCCGCAATAAAAATCCAGTGACCGTTGCAGGTTACTCACCTTCAAATGAACATGTCCAATCCGGGTTTCGGAAGGTACTTTATAGTTATTTTGCTCTAACATTGGGAATTACTAAAAATGTTTTCTGCGATTATCATTTGTCATATGCATCAGGTCTGTGAGATTACCCCCATCTTCGTTGTTAACAAAGCGTCCCAGCCTTCGGCATGGTGGAATTTTTTAGGTGGTCCTACGGGTCATCAGAAGCCGGAACCAACCTTGCGCCAAGATCCGGATCCTGCATTTCGCGGTCGAAAGGAAACATGGGCCTGTTAATTCTGCTGTACCTGAGGCGCATCAAATCCTGGTCCACACCCCCGGGGGTCAGCGCCATGATCCAGTCGGCCCTCATATGGTAGAGTTCCGGCACCAAATACCCGATTTTTACTACCACAATATCAGTTTTCCTTGGGTGAAGCCCTAATCGCGTAAAATCGCTTTCGCGGTGATACGGCTTTCTCTTTTTGGTTACGATAACAGCTACACTACCGACCTTTACAACCACCTCGGTTTCCGCATGCGTATCTCCATGCTCAATGGCTTCCACTATACCCGAAAGCAGGACCGGAGGTGAAAAACGGCTGTCAGTTGTGGCCCCGGCATAGCCTTCAATTTTCCCGCCAATGCCAATGTCAATGGCCTTTTCAATGAATTCGGGCCCCGGGATGGAAGCGTAGATAAGCGAGGGCCCTGTGTCCGATTTAAATTCCGGACGGGACAATATTTCTTTCAGCGTCCAGGTTACATCCCCGGCCCCTCCGGCCGTTGGGTTGTCCCCCATGTCACTGATGATGAATGGCTTTTTTTTGCTGGCAACAGCCTTATTCAGGCTTTCACTCAGGGAGGCCGTCGGTGCCACAAAATCAAAATCTTTGCGAACCGCCCAAAAGCTGGTTGCCAGATTTTCAGCAGCTGTGGTTACCTTTTCCCTATCATCCCCGGTAACCATGACCACGGCATGGTTTCTGGGTTCATCGGCCCATGCATATCCGATCCAGATCGCCGCATCTGTAATGCCTTGCTGAGCTGTCACCGGGGCTACCCTTGCGTACAGACTTTTACCCGGCTCTATCCTGGTGCTTGTTTTTTCACCGGGCAGCAGGATTGGCACAGGGATCCATGCTTTATAGGCGGGTTTCCCCTTGCCGCTTTCTATTCTGTCCAGGAGATTTTCAACAGCCCTTTTTTTAGATTCAATGGCATCTTCATGCGGCGCCATGCGGTAACAGGTAATCAGGTCTGTGTTGTGAGCAAGCCGCCATGATACATTTCCATGTAGATCCATTGAGGTGGAAATAAGCGGTTCGCTTCCTATGACCTTGCGAACCCTGAGAATAAAATCCCCTTCCGGATCATCGAGCCCTTCAACGCTCATGGCACCATGGATATCAAAAAAAAGACCATCATAGGGGCCATTTTTTTTAAGAAGGTCCAGGGTTTTCCCTACCAGGGACTCGTAGGCCTCCCTGGTAACCATACCCCCGGGCAATGCATGCGCCCTCAAAGTTGGAACCCATTCGGCCCTGCCGCAGATTAATGAGTCGGGCGACAGAAAGGGATAAAAGGAAAAAACGCTATCGCCCACCCTGGCATGGAAGGCTTCTTCCTGCGTCCGGGCAGGGGAGAAGGTACTCGACTCAATTGCCAAACCTGCAATTGCTATTCGGGGAAGCGCCTTTTGTTCCGTGTCCTTCTTCACAGTTTGCCTGCAACCCTGGGGGGAGACAAGGAGTACAAGACCGAGGAGAACGCCTGGGATGACTAATCTTGTTCGCATATTTTAACCGGGTTGATTTATCATAGTGAGCAGATGGCCATTTATAATGCAGCATACAAAACAGAGCTACATTCATAAATGCCGCTGTTCAATTATCTTTTTAAGCCGGGCCTTGAGAGATTCAAGGTTCGCTTCATTGTTTTGTACAATATAGTCTGTTTTCATGTTTTTTTCCAGTACCTGGTCATTGATCGCTTTTACCGTATCTATGGGGATGTCTATGTGTATGCTTTGATCTCTGGACTTTACCCGCTCCAAACAGCATACAGGGTCGGCGCGGACCCCTATAGTGGTCATACGGAAATCGCGCGACAATCTGGCAAACATCTCATCAAAATACGTTGTCAGGCCGGTAGATTCAAATACGACGGGGGATGCTTTTTTCAATTCCCTCCTTACTCCATGTTCAATCTCATAGAAAACTGCTTCCAGATAGGATTCATCTTCCATTGCCGCGCTCTGTGGCGATAAATTTTTTACCCAGTCTTCAACCCTTAAAAACCGGATATCAAATTGGGTGTCAATCAATTTACCGATAAAAGATTTTCCGCTCCCTTTAGGTCCTATGAGCAAATAAATATGTCCATCATGCATTGGGAACGGCTAATGTCTTTAACACTTCACCAACTTTAGCTACACTGACTGTCCCTTTTGGGGGAATCATATTTTTCCAAACCCAGTTGTAATGTTCAATTATTTTTCCTGCTTTCAGGTGGGGCCGGTCACCAGTGGTATGCCCGTTTTCAACGACAACGACCGTATAGTCTTTGGAAATTGCCGACTGCACCGTAGCTTCCACACAAAAATCTGTCGCACATCCCGTAATAACCACTTCGTTGACATTCAGGTCCTTAAGGCAGGAATTAAGCCGAGAATTGTAGAAGACATCATTGGCGTATTTATCGATTGAGATATCAGTGGGTTCAACGCTTAGCGCTTCCAGTAATTCCCATTCAGCGGTATTTTTTACAAATTCCCCCGAACTCGTGCCGTCGTGCTGAACAAAAATTACCGGGAAAGCGGAAGCCCGGAACTGTCTGGCAAGTATATTAATGCGATGTACAATGCCATCAGCGTCAAAACGGGGTGTTTCATCTGTGAAGGAACCCTTTTGCATATCGATGATCAGGAGCGCTTTTCTCTTATTCATGTGTACCGTGTAAATTGCCGCCCGGGCCCGGAAATCATTCCCATATTTCTGACATTTACTGGTCTGGCAGTAATTCAGCTTTGGATTGTAGTCCTTTTTTTGCGGGCGTATCAAAGATAGCAACATTTGATCAGATCCCTGCCCGGTCATTGAAGTATAGACTGTATTTTGACAATAGATCGCTGATGAGATACCCAACGCTGAAGGTAAGCACACGCAATTCTAATAAGGATACTTTAATTTTCCGGAGGATCGTTTATCTCTTTTTATGCAGTTGTATAATTGACAGGATGTGTAAAAATACGGCGGTGGGCATTAAAAATCCAGCGATCAAAACATAGGGATAAGAGAAGGCCTCGAGGGGTATCAACGGACTTTCACTGCCGTATATTTCCGGTTTGTACAAGGAGGTCATAAATAGGAATATAATACTGGCAATGACTGTTAAGCCAATATAGTTCCAGGTCCGGATGAACCTTCTCGGAAGTAATCCCCTCTCATACACCTGATAAGCGATAATGGGAGCCGAG
>DATGCB010000195.1:0-19041 GCA_035312365.1 Eudoraea sp.
TTGGGTTGTTTTTCCAAAATTCCGGGCCCTTCGCAGAGCAACAAAATACGCCATTGCATTGTAAATACGACCACCGGAGATACGTAAAAAGGCTTATTCAGGATTTTTAGAGCTTCCTGTCCCCACGGGACAGATGCAAAGCCACTAATTTACGATGGAAAAATTAGTGTATCCACATTGTAAAAGATGCCTTCCATTATACTATTGCATGAGATCTTTAAAATAAATGCTGAAACGCTTGTCAGTCCCTTACGTCTTGAAGTGGATGAACGTTCTGGCGGTTCACGGAAGTTTCCACTTTGCCCACCGAGTTAAGGCATGTCTTTAGGGACCAGGGTAGTTCTCTTTAAAAACGGGGTAATCCAAATCCCAATGACACAACCAATAACCAAAAGGATGCTTAAGGTATCGAGTGCAATCCATTGATTGGCACTGCCTCCTATGTCGACCTCCGGCTCAAAATAAAGATATCCCAAAAGACTGGCTATTGCACTTAAGAAAAAAATAATTCGAAAAATATTAAGCACCCTACCGGTCAATTTCTTTTTTGGGGGGTATCTTAAATACCATACTTTTTTATAATAAAAGACTCCGGCGATAGCCGAAAAAAAGAAGAACGCAATTAAAAATATCCTGGCGTAAATCCGCCATCGCAGGAATGCGTAAAGGCTTTGATCCCGCGTGTCCAATTCTGGATCTTCATACCCAACCTTCCTATAATCCTTGACCTTATCCCCTAAAAAATAGCTCTTGTTAAACCCTATGAAACCATTCTTAAACGTGTAAACTCCTGTTTTTTCTTCAACCTCTTTCACTTCCCTGTCCAGGAAGTCCTTATATTCCCACTCTTCGTTTTTTGCCGGTTCATTCAACATTGCCCATTTAAGGTCATTATAAAAGCGTTTGATGTAATCGTTATAGGTCAGATCCGGCAGGGTTTTAACTGAATGAGACACGCTGTCTATTTTCACCAGAGCGGCACCCAAAGTTTTCCAAAGCCTGAGATATTCATCCCCAAATCTGGATCCTCCGTCATCAAAGGCTATCTCCGTAAGGGCAACTCCCCCAAGTTTCTTTTCCTTGGCCCACGTATATTTTAAGTACAAACTCCTGGCATCATCGTACCAGATTTGCTTGTATTTTGCATTGTTTTTTTCCAATTTATCATACTCAACTACACCTAATACTGCGGTGACCTGGTCCGGATCAAACCAATTTTTCTTTCTCATCCAAACTTCATTCGAGTTTCTGTATTTATCAAGGATGTCCCCATACTTTATTTGCTTTCCAACCGCATCATATTTAGGCTCTCCCCGGGCGTTAACTTCCCATTCAATGCCTGAATATCCAAGGGTGATAAAAAGTTTGGAAAGGGGAATTTCTTTATTTGTAGCATAAAAATCAATAGTAGAAGTTAAAGTGCCCGATTTACTATCCTGACTGCTATTTAGAGGGCTGAATGATTGCACAGACACCTCTGATGGGTTGATCAGTTTATCCGTTAACACTAAATAATTAGAGACGAAGACATTGAGCGCCGCAAAGTCGTATGCTTTTATGCTTTCCCTGCTTCTGTTATTGACGATTCCGGGTATGGTAATTGCCAGTTTTGGAGAAAAATCAGAACCGGTTATTTCCTTACTATCTGTTAGCTGCTGGTAGATGGTCTCAATAAACAATACAAAACGCTCCTTATCTACTTCATAAATATCTGCAAAATATATATTGATTGCATTAATAATATTTTTATGCAGCAACGGTTTTAATTCAGCAAGTAAAACAGATTGTGCGACCTCATTGCTCAGGAAGTCATGGATCTCTTTACGGCTATTATTGTGAATTGTCAGATAAACATCAGAACCGTATTTATGCGCCCTTTTTATTGCCATGGGTAGCGCTTCTGTATTAAGATCCGTCACCTTTTTTGTGGTGCCATCCGGGTACAATTCGTAGCCATCGTAATTTAAAGAGGTGAGCAGGTTATAATTATAATTTTCGGAATTGTCCTTTTCCCGGGTATTATGCCACCCCATAACATTAATTAGCGGTTTTAAACACCTTTTATAAACATGAACACTATCCTTTTTTGGGCCGCGAAAAGAAGGTACATCTGGTTCATTTAAATATTCGGATGTACAGGAATGCGTTACTTCTTGTAGCTTTGTATATAAAGCATCTATTAGTAGATTTGTCTGATGTTCTAGATTATCAATTTCCTGATTTTGTGTAATGGAATCAAACTTAGTCAGCATAAAACGATCATAATCATCATCATATAATTCTACGTCAGCTACCCTGGCAATAATCCGGAATCTATCTAAGAGCATATCAATAGAATCCAATTCCCTGTCTACTCTGTAAAATTGTCCTGTAATGGTGCTAACGGTTGTAGTATCTATTTTCATTGTATCCTTTCGGATCAGGTTACCGATATACTCATGAATGCGCTTCTCTTCCCTTACATCCCTGTTTTCTCTGAATTTGAAAACCTGCATCATCTTTTTAAAGAAACCTTTTGGTTTTTCCTGTTGCTGAGGCCCCAATTCAAGTTTTGAAGGTGTTATTTTAATTTTTTCTAATGTATCGGATTTTTCCTGATCAGTTCCCTTATTTTTCTGTAAAGCGATAATTTCCTTGTTTTGTTTTTCAAGCAATTCCTTGATTTGATCAACAGAATCGAGGGCAATTTTCAGTTCGGGATTTTTCCCGGTCATTTCATTAAGTACTTTCTGAATTCTTTGTTGTTCCGATTGATCCCTGTTCTCTTTAAATTTAAAGAACTGCCAAATCTTTCCGAGGAAGCCAGGGTTCTTATCTTCCATAACTTCTGAAGCCACTGTATCGGCGGGGTGTGTTTCTTTAGCATCATCCTGTGCAGACATTCCGGTGGGCAGTAACATAGTAAGCATAAGTAACATTGGCAGTAAACCTAGCTTAGCAACTATTTTTTTATTTTCAGCCCGGTAGTTCATCACCTTTTCATTTTATTGACTACTAATTTGATTACTATATTATATCCACTCCACGTACAATGGATGCTGCATCCACGTGAGTTTAACCAGGGAAATGTTCCAGGGAATGGAGGTTAACAGCACGTCTACCCCCTTTTTATCAACTCTCAAGAGTATTTTGTCTTTCTTAAATTGAAGGATTCCTTCCCGTTGTAAAAAAGTTTCCTGAATTGCTTCGGGAGAGGAGGTTTTCATCTTTTCCCAATTGCCGATAAAACCTCCCAAAAGGCTCTGAGCCAGTTCTTTCTCATTCTTATTTAACTTAATAAACGGACTTAAATGATCCTGTGGGGATAAGCCTGCCAAAACCTTGTTAAGTACCAATTCACTTTCCTGAAATTCCACGGAATTGTAGACCAGGTATTGAAGCAGGTAGACGGCCTTGTACCGTCCCTTCTCATCTTTAAATAATCCATTATCCAGGAGTGACAGGTGCTCAAAGAACCGAGTAAAAAATGGCCATAAAAGGATCATCCCGGCATTGAAAATTTTTGCTCCGCCTCCCACGGAATCTTCAATAAAAAGATCTGTTTTTACATGGGGGTCATCCTGCTTATCGTCTGGCGGAGTTGATGCAGTTTGAATCAATTTAATCAGTCCCTTTGGGTATTCTGCGGCGCGCAGTAATCCGGGTTTATGAGTTATTTCGTAAACTGTAGTAAATACATTTATCCAATCTATATGCCGGTAATTCTCTTTAAGATAAGTCAAAAATTCCCTGTCAAAATTTGCACCGTTTTTTTCAATTTTGGTTCCAAAAAAGGACAGCCCGAATTTATAGACCATTTTTCTCCATTTTAAAGGACTCAGGTCCTTAAAATAGAACCGTGGCGCAAGCATTAAATATTTATTAAGTTGTCTGGCACCCTTTGTATTTTCCTTCTCCCACCGCCTTAAGATATCCCGGTCCTCCAAATGATAGAGGCTTTTAAACAATGTACCTTTGTCCATACGTCCCGGTTCACGCAATTCAACCAAATCAATGGGTAGGTCCGGTTTACCTTCCTGGATGGGATGATCTTCTTGAATCGATCTATCTGACTTCTTCCCTTCGAGCTTTTGCAATACTGCATTCACTTTTGCCTGCACATCACCTGACGCTGAAATGATTTTCGTCAATTCACGCACTTTTTCGACGGGTAATTCCCGGATTGAGGTTTCCAGGAGTCGTTTTTCGCTGGCAAGTAGTGCAAAAACCTCCTCTGCCAGTTTCTTACCAACAAGGCTGTCGAGGATTAATTGCTGCAACACTCTGGCAATCGTTTGCTCCCTGGCCCACCAGGGAAGGAATTTCCTTTCGGTGTAAAACCGGATTACACCACTGTAATAATTAGCCTTCCGGATCCCCGGTACTGCTTCAGGCTCCTCTTGTTCAATTATTGATTTATCCACAGGAACCGGATCCATCCCCTTCGTATGCGAAGCATCCCAGGCTGCAGCTATTCCCCGGAGCTCCTTATTCCGTGAATTTTTCATTCGCTCCAGGGCCTTTTCAAATAGTTCTGCATTGATCTCTATCAATTGTTGTCGCAGAAAAACCATAAAGGCAGAGGCGAAATTCTCTTTGGGGTATTCCTGTTGGGTGACAAAACTCCTCAATATAAAACGTAGGACCAGGCGTTTCCAATAAAAGGAATCAACTTTGGCAGGATACAGTTGAGGCGACAAGATGTAAAGCTGATATAAGGATGCCTGGGTTCTTTTGCTTCCGGTCAATAATTCATGCGGTAACTGCTCCGAGGTTTCTTTGAAGATTTCAGGGTCGTATAATACCTCTAATCGTTGAACCAACCTTTCGCTGTTTTTATATTGCCTTAGTATTCTCAACAAAGAGGGATCTTTGCGGTGAAGTAATTCCCGGAAAATTCCCAGAACATCATTTCTGGTGGTATCGTGATACGCCTCCGGTAAATAACCGGTAGCAAGGTAATTCCAAATAATCTTTTGGTTGTAAATGTTGTAAAACGCCACTTTTGCATCGCGGTTGAAAGTATTTTTTCTCCCGGGGAATGCTTTTTCCTGCTCCCCTTCTTCCAGGGCTTTGGCAAAATTCCCAATTTCAGGAAAGTGCAGTTCGGCTTTTAGCAAAGAGTGCATCTTAACCAAGCTGAGCTGCTGATGTTTGGCAAATCGAATAAAGGCAGGAGTGTCAATGGATTTTTCCATTGCCATGTCAGTTTTATGCATCAGGAACAGCACATATTCTTCCCTTGTTAGTTCCCTTAAGGCGCTTTCAAACAGATAAGACATGGTTATATCTGCCAATTCTTTAACCGTGGTTGTCAATTTTCCGTATACTACATAGCTTTTAAAAGCACTGATTAATTCAACAAGCTCCATTCCTTTCTTTGGATCGTAAATTTTCAGAATCCGGATGGCCCCTGTTTCGTTGAGCTTGTTTAAAAGAAATGCTTTTCTGGTCGGGTTTCTGAGGGCTGCCAAAACCTGTTTTCTTAAAACGGACGGTTCCAGATCGTCCGGACCCACCTGATCCGCATTGAGTACTCTTAAGAGCTCTTCAACAGAGGCTGGTAATCGGTGCATATCCTTCTGTTTCGCAAGCGATTTTTTTATCCTGGATATAGCGGATTTCGCACCCTTCGTTTCTTTTGAAGTTTGTAGCATCCTGCGGGGGTTTAACCGAAATGTCTGAATTACTTTCTCAACGATGCTATCCGAAAATCTGGTTCTGTTAAACCGCACACCCGGTTCTTTTATCACTTCAGTTAGGATAAACAAGTTCAGGGTGCATATAAATTCCTCCCGCGTTATTTTAGGGTTTCCGGTTTCTTTCTTAAGGTTGACCAGGAATTTCCGGTATTCAACAACCCATTGCCCATCGACCGGAAGTAGTCCCAATAGTAGCTTGTCAAATAGTTGGGTAGTTACCCCATATACCAGCCTTTTCGCAGCATTGTTATAAAGACAGATCTTTGAGAGTATATGAAGGAGCGCAATTTTATCCTCTTGTAGCGCAAAAGTTACTGCATCCTCTAAGGTTAAAGCCGGATCTGACCAGGCAGGGAAATACCCGGTCGTAAGATAGGCCTCAAGGGCTGCGTTTAAAAAATCATGGGCTTTGGAACCAGTAAAGCTGGTCGCCGAAGAGGTATTTATTTTAGATATAAGTGTATTTGGGAGTGCTTTCGATATAGAGCTCGCAATCCTGCCCGGGAGTTCGCTGCTCAAATTGTTTTCATCAATACTGCCAATATCAATTTCCAATTTAGATAATTCTACGCGAAACTTTCCAGGAACGGAGTTGGAAACAGCCTTTTCGAGTTCCGGAAAAATATGCGAATTAAAAATGGATTCGATTAATATATTGCTTTTAACCGCGGTTGCTTTACCAGAATACTTAAGATTAAGAAGTACCTTATGAATGCTATTTTGATCGGCTCTAATCATTTCTGTATTTCCTCTTAAATTGAATAATTTTTCTATAAACTGCAAAAGCCGCCTTTTCCAGTTCCGGGGACCGTTCCTTTGGTTTTTTTGGTTTTGATTTTAATTTTTCCCAATAATTATAGGCTTCTTCAAATTCCTCCATATCCTTATCACTTAACCAAAAAAGGTTATTTGCGATATGTACCGGGCTTCTTTCGTAAATGAGATCCGTCACATAGCCCTTGAATTTGGGACCCATAAATCTTTTGGGAGAAGCGGGTAGGACCACGGAAATTTTAAGGTCAAAAAAGTCTTCGTCAATAACGATGAAATCCTTATCAATAATTTTAAACCCTTCCAATTGATCCGGACTTAAATCGGTAACCGCTCTTATCCTGACTTTTCTTTGAAATACCAGGCGCCTTTGATCGATTTTATGCAAGGACCCTCTTGCCCGTTTTTTTTCCAACTCCGCCAAGCGCAAGCCGGTATAGCTATCTTCCGGATCGTGGAATAAATGTGTACAACTCCTTGTATTTTTATAGAATCCATTGAACGTGCTCTCCTGCTCAACTTTCCTTCTTTCTTTTTGCTTCACCAACTGATTAGATCGTTCCACCTGATCCTTAAAATCATAGGTTGCCAATACGGTGTGTTCGGATTTCTCGTCCAGTTTGTCATCTTTTCCGGCATAAAGATTTTCCAATTGTGCAGCAATAGCATCGATATACCGTTTTATCATCTGGATGGATTTTTTCTCAGCCTCCAGCTCATGTACATAATTGAGCAAGGGCTCTGCTGTTTTATTCAGCTCCTCAGTAAAGCCAATATCAACATTTAATTCACTGTGCGCCCTTAATATATCGGGGATTTCCTTTAGTAATAGTTCATCCCGGTCATTCTCAGACACCTCTGTAAGCATGTCTTTCAGATGCAATAAATCAGCGCGTATTTTGCGCCTTTCTTTGTCAATTTTAAAATCTACGATATTACGTTCCTGTTTTTCCTTAAAAGAGGCTTCATCATGAGGGATATAATTCCTTTCACGTAAGCTTGCATAAAAAAATTGTGTTAGTTTCTCTTCCCGTTCTTCCTCAGTAGCGCCCCATGATTTATCATGTTTGGTTCCAAACAGTGGTATATTATATTCATCCCTGAAACTAAATCCGTAGGTAATATCTTCATCCTGCAAAAAATCACGTAGTAATATATGGTCAACGATATAGAATCCTTCTCCATGCAGGTATTCGTCGTCTTTTCTGATCTTCTCCCTTTTGTCCCTAAATGGAATGCCCGTTTTTGCCATAAGGAGTTGTTCCAGGCCAGACGGTATTCTAAACTCTTTTCCAAAATCTTCTCCCTTAATTCCGTGGAAACGCTGTTTAGCTGGCTTATCTGCGTTAAGATTACCAAGGGTTGTCAAAAATTCAGATTTCTTCTTCAGAAGCTCAACATTTAGTTCATTATTATTTTTGAGAAATCCATGCTCCAGGGATATCCTCCACGGGAGTTCGTTCAGATCTTCCCCAAACCTCCCAAGAAGATGATCATAGATCTTGTTTTTCCTTTGAAAATAGATAGCTCTCTGTTCTAATAAACCTCGCGCTGCGTCTCCCTTTTGAAGCTTATCAAATTCTGGCACATTATCCAGGGGCTGAGAAAAATAAGTTTGGGCGTTCTCTTTGTACTCAAAAAATATATTAAAAAACTCATTCATATTCCCCAATTGGGAGAGATGGTTTGCCAGGTGTTTTTCGAAAAAAAGCAGGTAGGCTTTTAGCTGCAGGGCTTTGGATTTTCGCTCCAGAGAGGCTAGATCGTTCCCATCGGGGACACCCTCTTTTCCAATTCCATAAATTAATGGAAAATGATGTTGTAAAGAGTAATATCCCACTGACTTATCATGCTTCCCTTCCAATTTTTCATTCAGAAAATAACCCTCGCCGCTCAGGACATACTCTCTGTGTTCTTTGGACCAGATTTCATTTACGTTGTTTAAGATATCATCGTGAAATTCCGTAACGTTAATCTCTATGGATTTGGAAGTGCCTTCATCTGTATTTTTAGAGACGAACACCTTCATGTTTTTATAAATAGACTTAAATTCTCCCTCATACAACACATTCAGATATTTGCCTTTGGCGGCCTTGAATTCGCGTGAGAATAATCTACCATTCTCTTTGATTCCATTAACCTTACATTTTTGAACGCCCTTTATCTTTAGGAATCGCTTCTGAATGTCTTCGACTTGAATGCTGGTAAGCCTATCTTTTAGTTCATCTCTTTTAATAAAGCCCCTGGTCATCCTTGGTCCGGAAAAGATCTCTCCAATGCTATATCCGGCGTCTTTCATTTCCTCTAAACTATAATGGTGCACAGGGGTATACATAAATTCAAAAAAGTCGATAAAAAGATGGGCAAGTATTTCTCCCACAGGTTGTTCACTACTCAGGTGGACCTCAAAATCTATGTCAATATTCTGATTCTTTAATATTGTGGGATCGCTGAAATCTTCGCCCAAACGCCTGTTTTCTCGTAAGATTTTCTCAGCCTGTCCTAAATATTCTTTTTCCAGGGCACGTTCGGTGGTAAAATAGCCTTTTCGAAAATCCTGTTTTGCCAGGAGTTGGATATCACACAGACCCCTTAGTTTTTCTTCATTTCTTTCATGTATTCGCCCCTTGGATCGGTGATTTATTTTTTCCTTGTCATGGTACTCGTCAATATAGATCCATGCATTCCCGAAGGCGTCAGATTTGTCAAGGATCACTTTGCGCATATCTTCGTCTGTCACGACCGGCGAAGTCAGAATGATCGATGGGTCAAAAAAAGCATTTTTACCTGCTTCTTCTTTTAATTTTTCACCTGTAAACGGCGCTAAAAAAGAGGTGATCGGAAGCGAGGTTCGGTAAGCGATATCGGTCAGGGCATAGCACAACTGTTCCAAAATGGTCACCCCGGGATCATGTGCGTTATAATCGGTCCAAACCTCCCCACTCAACTCCTGTATATAAGTCAATCCCTTCTCCCGCAATTCGGAAAAATTCAAACTGATTTTCTCAATATCATTACGAGAAAAGGATGAAGCTCTTTTCATGGTCCCTGTTTATTCATCTGTCTGATTCAAGCGAGTAATGCTAGCATCTGACTTAAATACAATGGTGTTTTTTATTCCGTCCATTTTTCCTCTATAAATTAAGGTACCCCAACCTTGAAACGAGGAAATTTTTATCTTTAAAATTTACTTAAACCCCGCTACTGGCCTTGTCTTGTTGCCATTTGATCAAAGTCTCAAAATTGTTTTTAGCGGCCATTTTTGCCTGTACCGGCCAGGTATCCGGTTTAAATTTCCACATATCCAGGTTCTCCTGCCCAAGGACATTTTTGATTTGTTCTGGTTCCAGTTTTGCTAATTTTGTATAGGTATTGATCCCCGCTTTAATCAGGACTTCAGCTACATTCGCGTCTATTCCTTTTATTAAGGTCAGATTGTCGTGCTCCACTTTAGTTTTTGTTGGGTGAATTGTGGGCCACAATACCGAAATGTTAAAGCGAATCCGGGACCCGTTCCCATAATTGCTCAGTGTTTTTATTTGCAGGTTGTATTTTTGATCTCTTTTTTCCAGGAATTTTTCAAACCAGTTGAGTTTTGGAGCGTTGATATCTGTTGTAATTCTTGATGGTCTCGACTCCCAGCGAATTGCAATTCTATTCCACCATTTTCCATAATAGGCACAGGTTGGCGTTACCTCCGAGGCGGCGCTCCCGAAGGCAGCGACGGCTGTTGCGTGCAAAAGTGAATATTTGCCCTGGGTAACACCCCCTTCTGCATAAGCCATAATTTCAAAGGCATTACAACCGGTTAGAGGTTCCGGGAAAACGTTATGCCATTTGCCATCCGCTGGCACCGTATTCACCTTTTCCTGAAGATAGTTACCCAGCCGGCCACTGGAACTAACAATGCCATTAACTTCCAGGGCGTGTTTGGGATCATTTGTTCTAATCCCCAGTCCGCCTCCCTTTTTTAGAAAAAGGGGCGGCATGCGCTCTAATTTCTCTTCATTATCCTCTTGTTCAGAGTCGAAGCTCTCATTTATACGCAGGGCATTTTCTTCCCTCGAGGCAATTATCTGCCACTTTGCCACATCCTGATCCTTATCTTCAAAGAGGCTAATTATTCTACCCATGCTTGCAGCATAAAGCATTAAACCATAATCTTTATGAATATCAAGTCCGTCGTCTGCCTTATTAAACGTGGAGTCTATTAGATTTCTAAAATGCTCCTCTGTGGGACGACGGCCCGTAATAAAATATTCATACAGCGTTTTTCTGTCCTGATGGTTATGTGGGTTTTCATTTTTCATAGTTATCTCCTGATATAATTACCCTCATCATTACTGATTATTAAATCTGACCCGATTGAGACGTCATCAATGTGTCCTAATTCCCTTAAAGAAATCTCATCCGGAATAATGTTAATATAATGTTGTGGTGCTGAAGTTAAGATGGCATAGGGCGAAATGGTCCTTAGGCGGTCCGAACCACCTAACTCCTCTGAATCGATGATTTTATAGCTTCCCCCAACCTCGACGATCTGAAATACCGATAATTCCAGAACTTTATCCACATAGATTCTGCTTTCTATAAAATTTAGGATTTCTGTTCTCGTAATGGATGTGTCAAAGCCTTTCTCGATCGACGTGTTTTCAACGTTTGGAGATAAAAAGTTGATCAGCTCTTCATTGAGTTCGTTGTGTAAATGACCGCTTTTGGTAAAATCCTTAACAATTATATAGCACCGTATTTTTAACAGTTCATAAACGGGATTACAGACTTCGATTTTAACATGAGGGGAAGTAAATTGATCCAGGTAGTTTTTAATTTCAACCAGGGTATCATAGGGCAAATAACTCCTTCTTCTCAGCCGGCTATTGGCAAAATCATCAACCGGGATCACAACAACCTGTACCGAACTTCCCTTTACCAATTCATCCGGATAACTGTTTCTACCGTACACCCTGACTTTTTCTACCTGTTTAAATTTATCCAGGATAAGACGTTCGAAATCCCAGTGGGATACCGCCCTGTTCTTATGTCGTAATCGCTCACTTACCCTGCAGTTGAACGCTGATTCTTCCTCAATAACCTCATTGATCCTGAGATCGAAGGGACCCGTAATTTGCGCTAAATTTTTCTCAACGGCTAGATTGATTTTCCTGACCTTATGTGGTTCATATACACTTGCCGTTTCTTCCAAAGCAGTTCTGACATCTGCGACCGAAACCGCCTGAGTAAAGATGCTTTTAATTTTAGAGGTCAGGTCCTCGTAATCCTTCGTTCCTGCCCTGATCCAAAAATGCCCTTTCGTTAGACGTGTATTATCGAATTGCACGGTCTTGGGCATCCTTATTTTTACAATGCCCGACTTAATAAGTCCTTCTGTACTGTCTTCAAGTATTAATTTAGCAAAGGGTCTCCATTCATTGTTTACAAGAAATTCCCATTCAACACTAGGCTTTTTTAAGATGGTGTGCGCATAAACGGCCGGTTCAAGGTCAAACCCAATGCTGATCGTATCCGTTAACTTTACGTGTTTAAGTCCAAGATATAGGCTTCCTTTGTTCTTCAATTGTGGGATGAGAAATCTGGGTGATTTTAAGGGTGATGGAAAAACCTGTACATGCCCAAACGGATATAGGTGCATAAACTTTATATCACTTTCCCTGTCATCCCGCTTTCTGAGCATAATCTCTTTTGCCTGATTGGCATAGTCAATGGTAAGTTGCTCTAGCACCGGGGTATAGGGCTGTTTGGGCAGGGGCAGATGCCTTTTCCTAAACCGGCTTTTCTTCATAGCAGATTCTGAATAAATATCTGAAAACAGCGCATGACCAAGGGCCATTTCGGGATGGGTCAGCACAAGATACAGGGGCTCCGAGGTGACATCCGGCATTACTTCAGGAGAATCGATCTGATTGTTGAAAACCAGTTTTTCCAGATTAACTTCCTTCACCCTTTCACTGGATAACCTGTTGGTGTATTCTTCAGTACCGAAGAGTTCGAATGGCTCATGAATTTGACTTCTCAAGGTGCGATCTACATTTCTCGACTGGCTGATAACCGCCTTAAAACTAGTGTTCTGAATATTATCCGGGTACTCTCTATAGTGATCTTCGAAGCCATTCAGGTCCCGTGGCAAACCGTTCCATTCTAACTTTAGCTTAAGCCTTGCCAGGTTTCTTTGGAAGATAAGCGGATTTTCTATTCGAAGATAACTACCGACATAAGGGGCAGGTCCAAAGGGAGTAAAAGGAATAGAACTATCCAGTTCCCCGATAGAATTGGAAAGCTTTAAATCATGTACTCCAACAACACCGGCCTTAATGGTAATACTTTCGACGATTAATTTTTCCAGAAATTTATAGGGATGGATTACCGCATGGTTCTTCAAAAGTATTTTTACACATGGCCAATCCGATCCAAAGCCTCCTTCATGTAGCACGTTATTTAAAGGGACGAAATTTTCATCATGATCTGGCAACCTGAATGAAATGCTCAGGGACGGTGCAATAGGATCTAATTTGGTCTTAATTTGTTCAACTTCCTTCCACCCATGTCTATCCGTAATGTAAAGTTGAAAGGCATCCCTGACAATATCCTTCAGGTTCCGGGTTTGATCGTGTCCTCCAGCCGTTTTTATCACAGTTTTTCCTTCCTGCTTCCAGTCCTGAAAGACGCCTATCATTTGCTCATAGGAAGATTGAATTATGTTGAATATCAATCGAACAGACTGGTTTCCCTTTTCAAGCACCAGGGCAGGTGAACTGATCAAAAATCCTATTTTACTCAGATTTACCCTCCGGTTAGACTCCCATTTGCTCAGAAATCCTTCGCCGCATACTGGGGGCAGGTCTGTATTATCTTCTTCTTTCAGATTGATATAATTAAGGCCATCCTCCAGAATGTGGGTATCATAGACCAGGTTAAATTTAAATTTTTCACCCACAGCAGTATTTCCGTAATACGAATATTCGCTTTTATAGAGTGTCCTGATATCGGTAATAATGGCTGTATTTATTTGGGTGGTTGAATCTGCTTCAAATACTTTTTCGTGGCCTCCCTCCATAGTAAAATTGAACCTTTCCCCTTGATGGATCATCAGATCCTTTGCACCCTGCTGCAGCTGCAATGCCAATATGGAGGTATGTGGTTCAAGCATCTTATTTTCTTGCCCTAATAAATCCCGGTAGTAGTAGTCTAAATGCTTTTGCGTCAGTGTGTTGATATCATCCTGGATATATTTAAACAGCTTAAAAAAGGCCAGAAGCAACCCAACCTGGGGAAAGTGATTTTTTGATTTGAAGGTCTCTTCTTCGAACTTTTTAGTCGCTCTTTCTTTTATAAAAAGTAGATCACCATAAATTTTTTTATATAATTTCTCATGATCAGTACTATTGTGATTCATGAATAATTTCCTGGCCCTCCCGATAGAATCCGATAGCATTTGCATCTCCCCAACCAAAGATCCCTCGTAATTTGATTTTAATAATTGCTGCATCCGGGTTTTTACAACGCTCTCCATCTGATCATTCATTTGATCATACCTGCCATTCTGAACTTTGAATGCATCCAATTTTGTGTTGGCAATCTCCGCAATGATGAAGGCGCTGTCATGTAGGAAAAACTTCTTCCAACCCCCTTCAATAATATTCTGGTGTACCCCATAAAAATTTATAAAGTCTGCAAAATCCAGGGTATACCTGATCATATCCAATAAAGATCTTTCATCAATTGAAACATAATTTGGGTCAAGTACTTCATTCTTTCTTAATTTCCTGCTTGTTCCTTTGTTCATAGGTTCAAATGCTTGGCTTGGCGGTACTATAAAATTGTTCCCTCATTTTTGTAAAAAGGGATCACGATATTATTTCTTGTGTTTGTAATTATTACATGATAGGTTATATGGATAAAGAGATACCCATCACTATGCGGAGCAATCCTGATATCATTGTTCTCAATTTCGATGTTTATATCCTTAATTCTCGGTTCATGGAAAAGCAAGGCATCATAAATGGTGTCTTTAAGCATCGTCGTATACGTGGGATCATTAGACTCAAAAACAAATGATCGTATACCACAACCGAAATCCGGAAACATCATTCGCTCCCCGGGAATTGTATTGATGATAATCTGAATACTCTGCCTTATATCTTCTTCTTCATCCACCATTTCCACGGTTCCCCTATCCAAATTAAAATAAGGCGGGAAGGCCCAACCTCTACCTAAAAATGAATCGCTCTGGTCTTTCATAGTTTATCCTCCTATCATAACAGTTGGGCAGCCCAGTACGATACTACCCCCGTGGGCTGTATTATCTCCCATCCTTGCTGCAGGTTTGCCACCGATCATGACGGTAGCCGAACCCTTGACGATAGCATCAGGAGGCCCGACACAGACCAGGTTATCCCCCATAACCGCCGCCGGGAGTTTCCCGATAAGCACTGTTGGCACCCCGGGCCCTATCACAGGCCCGCCCACATGTGGAATTGGTGGCAGGCCGGGTGTTACCATGGGGCAGGTATGCATATCTGTAAGTCTGGCAGCTAGCGGCATCTTTTATTTTTTAGTTGATCATTACCATGGCACCCTTGACGGTGGTCTGCCCGGATGCCGAGATCTCTGCGGAAGCATTTCCCTTGGCAGTAAAACCGGCTTTGGCACTTAGCTGAATGTTTGTACCATCCACTGTTACATCGGTATTGGCCTTGATCGTTATACCCCCGGTGGCTGAAATATTCACGTCTCCCTTTGAAGTTAATTTCATATCCTTTACGCTGTCCATGGCTATTCCCGAATCATCCATTACCACCGTATTTCCGGAAATGTCCTTTAAGGTGATCTTCTTTTCCTTATCATCCAGCGTAAAGGAATTGCCTTCCGGAGTTTCCAGTACAAGGATTTTGTCTTCATCATCAAATCGTATCCTGATACCTGATTTGGAATGGATGGATTTAAATTGATTTTTTTCATCCGGAACTTCTTTGGGTTTATTCTTAGGACTGTATAAAGCTCCCGTGATGACAGGAAATCTGGGGTCATTGTTGACAAAGGTGACCAGCACCTCATCATCTATTTCCGGGAAGAAAAAAAATCCCGCGTCCGAGCTTGCATACGGGACAGCCAATCTTGCCCATAGGCCGTCCGCCTGGCCGGGTCCCGGGAATGCCGGCAAATTCACCAGTACCCGGAAATTGCCGTCTGGATCTTCATCTATTTTTTTAACCTTTCCAATCTGGACTCCACTCGTTGCAGGGATCAAACCCGATGACGGTACCTCTCCAACATCTTCCAAGGAAGAATGCCACTTAAATGCTTTGCCAATAAATAAAGTGGTCATCCAACTTCCCTCCTTCACTTCATGGTTAACCCTGGATACAAACGCCTTCCCGTTAAACCTTTTACTAAAATCGGAGATATTGATGACGGTACCGGCCAGGATATCGGCAGTTCCGGGAACCACCACCTGACCTTTAATTTTGTTCAATATTACTTTATCTACGATGGTGGTTCCCCATTGCTTTAACTCTGCTTCCGATAGCGATGCTGATGAATAGTGATTTAATGTCTTGGCATTCACCTTACCCGACAATTGTTTGGCGGATAAATCCCCTTGTGACAACGTATCGCTAAGATGAACCGCAACTTCACTCTCTTTCTGTTCTTTTTCGTTCCAGGCGGTTAATGTATAGGTATCCGCTAACCTCTCACAGTCGAGACTCAGGTCAATATCACAGACAAACTGAGCGGAGTTTATTTCAAATTTTGGCGATTCCGCCAAATCAATTTTCTTAATCCTGAGAATATTGTTATAGGTCACGACCGCCATATTGTTCATCTCGGCCCGGATCACCACAAAATCCCAATCACTGCAGTTATATTGCATTAAAACAGGCAACTCTGCCGGGGTGGTGTCCATATTTAATTTGACCTGATATTTTTTGGCCAATCTACCTATAGCGTCTGAATCCTTTAATTTTTGAAAGACGGCATTATACCTCCCATAGATCATATGTACCGCCTTATCCCTGCAATTGACAATTAATCGGGATTTACCCTGTTTCACCATCAGCCTTTGAGAGGTGATCAGTCCTTTAAATACCGTTTCCATTTTATTCCCATAACCCAGTGCAATTTCTATCTCATTTCCGGGAATAAAATCCTTGCCCTCGCTGTTCGTAAACGGCTCATTTACAGCACCTATAGGCCCTCCATCTGATACTATAAGGGTTGCGGAGGCTATTTTGTTCACCTCCCTATGGACAGAGATCTCGCATACCTCTACCACATCTTTTATCTTTGCCCCGCCTATCTTAATCTCGAAGCTGATGATGCCATCCTGTTCCTGTAAAATCTTTGCCATACTTAATTAAATAACCGGAGGGAACTCGATCTTCTGACCAGGCTCTATACCTCTGAAATTTGCTAATCCGTTATGTCTGGCCACCTTTATGTAATAACCGGGATCTCCGTATATTCTGTGGCACATCAGCGGCAGGTTGTCACCATCCAAAATGGTCCGGACATGCGTGAGGTCTGCCGAGCTTTTCCTTTCTTCCAGGGCTTTCCTTTTAGGACTCATCGATTTTACCATGACCACCGTAACTTCTGCCCGGATGGGAGATCCGTCCATATGCAGCATGGTATAATTAACATTCCACGACTTCAACCTTCCCTTAAACAATGATTGCGTCCCCCAATACACCCGCAGGTAATTGGGTTCGTGAATATCCCCGTTAAATTTGTACACCAGGTCCTTAACCTCCCTGATCTGATCGTCCACGTTTTTCTTTGAAATGATCCCCGTACCATCAAAGAACAAAACCATTTCAAACCTGCCCGGGCCACCACCTTTGTACTTTTCGGTTTTGGCACTTGAGCCAATGGTAGAACTCGATGAAAATTGCTGCTCATTCTCTACCTTATAGTCTTCAGGATTTACCAATACATCGTATGAACTCCTGGCTTCTGTTCCATTGCAAAACTTTGAGAACTCCGGATCCTTATAAGCGACAATTTTCATTTTAGTCAATTTCCCCATAGTCGATTTATCTTAAGGTTCCCGGTTCCAGTTTTTGCAGGAGTTTTTCATAACATTCCTCCTTTACTTCGTTTTTCATCTGCTCCAGATACCGATACAATGCTTCTTTTTCCCCCGGGGATTCCGATCCGGAGGAATGATCGGTGGATACAATTCCCCGTATGACAAGTTCTTTTATGATCAAGGTCATGCTTACGTCTTTTTAAAATTCCGATATTTAAGAGTTAAGGTCTCAATCGCCAATTGATTGCTGGAACTATTCAGCGTAGCCAATTCCCAGGAAATGGGATAAGCCTTCATGATCGACCATGAGGCCAAACTACCGCCATTGGCCCCTAGTAATTGCAATTTTATATCCCTGGGATCAAATCTGAAATCCTCAATAGCGTCCCTGCACCATTTCGTCAGGGTTGAGTTGTATAACAGGCAGCGCTTCAATACCAGATTTTCGTACTTTGGAGGGGTTGGAAGGTGGATGACATACTCATTTTCCCCACCTTCCTTTCTTTCCTCTGTGCCAAGTGTGACCTTTAAGCCGGATACCTCCTCAAAACTGCTGTCCATTTCAGGGAAGCCGGTAAACTTAACGTCAAAATAAAATGCGGTAGGGGGCGTATAATTGGATTTGAAAAAATTATTATACGCCATACTGCCTATCCGTTAGCAATGGTTAATCCCTCATGGGCAATTTCTATGCTCTCCACAGCTACTTCACTGCCGTCCGACTTAAGATCGGTAGAACTGATCTTTGTAGGCCAGGCATTACTGAGTGTCCATGTCATCGTGGGATTACCCCCTTCATCCAGCAGCTTAATCACCACATTCTGGCGTTCAATGGTATTCATTTTTATCTTAACATACCAGTCCCAAAAAGCGTTGTCCTTGGCAAACACGCCTTTTTTCATGGTTACATTGCTGTTCTTAACAATTCCCGGCATGCTTATTTCTGAAAATACAGGGCTATTCCCATGTCTGTAATTAATGGGCTGCGCCTCTATATCCAGTCCGCTGACTTCCTGGAAGGGGATGTTGGTGGTACTCCCCCAATCGACCATAAAATAAAATTTTGGTAACGGCCAGTTCTTATCTTGTGCTTCTCCTGCCATAATATTTTAATTTTAATACGTTTTTGATTATTAATTATGATTTTTGCATTTGCTGTTCAAAGGTGACCACAATAAATTCTGCCGGTCTTACAATTGCAAGCTTTACGGAAACCAACATTCTGCCTTCCAATATATCTACACTCGTCATGGTACTGCCAAGACCTATTTGCACGTCAAAGGCGTCTTCCGGAGAAGCCCCGGCCAGGGCTCCCTGCTTCCACTTTTCGGTAAGGAAATTGACGATCATGCTTTTTACAGTTACCCAGGTATTGGCATCATTGGGCTCAAAAACATACGCCCTGAGCGCCAATTTGATAGATTGCTCCAGCATGATCATGGTACGCCTTACATTGATATATTTCCAGTCCAGACTGTTCCCGTCCAGGGTCCTGCCGCCCCATACCAACGTACCTATGCCCGGGAATGTTCTGATCGCATT
>DATGCB010000196.1:0-8909 GCA_035312365.1 Eudoraea sp.
GGTATTCCATCCCGAGGCGTTTTAAACTTTCGTCATAGGCCCTTAAAGTGCTTTCATAACCCTGAGCTGAATTCCAAACCTTACTTACCACAAATAAATCCTTCCTGGGGATGCCGCACTCCCTGATGCCCCGACCTACTCCTTCCTCGTTATTGTATATGGCCGCCGTATCTATGTGCCGGTACCCTACCTCCGTGGCCCATTTTATGGCATTGATCACTTCTTCACCATCTTTAGACAAGTATACCCCCAAACCAAAATATGGCATCTCCACACCATTGTGTAGCCTGAAAGTTCCCTTGATGTTAGTGATTGCAGCCATTGGTATTTAAAGCCTAAAAATCCATTCTTCCGGATTCAGTCGTGTAGCGTCTTTGTACAAATAAAACTTTAATTGTGTCAACCCGTTAAACCGATTGGTATATATCTCTCCCAGTTCCGCCTTGGCGGCCACCATATCCCCTTTTTTAACATAGAGGTTGGACAGGTTGTAATAGGTGCTGATATAATTTCCATGCTTGAGCTGAACTCCCTTATTTCCGCCCGGTACTGCGAGTATTGCAATCACCTCTCCCTCAAAGACGGCCCTGGCTTTTGCTCCCTGGTCCGTAGCGATGATCACCCCGTTGCTCTGGTGCTTGATCCCCGGGTAAACCGCATCTTTGTACACCCCAAAACCTTGTTTTTTAATCCCCTTCTCAACCGGCCAAATCAACTTACCCTTGTTCGCTGAAAAATTATTAGACACAATGGTGGCTTCCGGCGTAAGGACGAAGGTGGTGTTTGTTGTTGCGCTCTTCCCAGCTTCTTTGTTGGAGGCGGCGATGGCGCTCCTGATAAGTCGGTCTATTTGCTGTTCAATTTTTTGAGCCTCCCTTTTTTTGTCCTTAATGGCAGACGCATACCGACTTTCATTCTGACGGATGGTTTTTAGCAGATCCTTTTGCTGCGTAATCTCCTTTAGCATTTGATCCTTTGCGCGCCTGTTTTCAGCAAGCAACTGTTCTTTCTCCTTTCTCCGGATCGTCAGATCCTTATTCAAATTTGTCAAGTCAGCAGTTTTGGTAACGATCTGCTCCGCCTGCTCCTTCCTAAACTCTGTGTATTGTTTTAAATACTGCAGTCTTTTAAAAGCCTGAAAGAAACTTTCAGAGGACAGCAGGAACATCAGGCGATTTTGATTAGATCGGTTCTGGTAAGACTTTTGGATCATAGCTGCATAATCCTCTTTTAAAATTTCCAGATCCTCCCGGAGTTTAGCGATGTTCCGAATATTGGAATTGATCTGCCTCGTCAGGAGGTTGGACTGCTGGTTGGTGACCCTTATGAGTTGTTGTCTCACATTTATTTTCTGGTCGAGCCCTTCCATCTGATCCAGGATCGTTCCCTTTTGCTTTTTTTCAGCAAATAACAGTTTGTTGATGGTTTCGATCTCTTTCTGAAGTTGCTCCCTTTTGGCCTCCAAATTCTTTTGTTCATTGGTCTGAGAAAAGCAAAGGAAACCACTGAGCCCAAATATAATGAGCAGTAAACAAAGGCGATATGTTGCCGTATGTCGCATGTTACTTCAAGACGATTTCCTGAAAACCTTTCGGTATTTTATAAGGAAAGTTCAAAGGCCTGTTAAACTCCATGTTCCTGTATTCAATACCAATGGTGGTACGCTCATCCACATCGATCGCGGTAATCCCAATTTTATCTGGTATGATGCGGGAATCCTGCAACTGGTAGTTTTTGTAGCGTATTTCCAGAAGTCTTTTATTCTGGGGTTGTGACAGTTGCTGTGTTGCCATTTTAAAATTCCTGGGCTCCAGCTGGAACAATGCCTTAAAAAGATCCATTGATTTCCTGGGGGTAAGTTCATAGGTATCCCCATGCACTTCGGCATTGTATTTCTCTTTTCTCAGATCGAAAATCGCCTGTCCTAAAAGCAGATTTTGCACCTTTTCAAAATTCAGATCCGTGCCCAGCAAATTGCTCAAATAAGCAAAATCCCCGTCAAAATATTCGTTTTGCAACTTGTTATAAAAGGATACCCTGGTCGGCGTAATATATGCTTTGACCACTCCAAGGGGTGCACTCATCCAAATAGTTTTGTCCTTTTGTATTCTGAGGCTTACGCCGACAGACTGAGAAGACCCGCCATCGGAATATTCAATCCTCATCCTCCCGCTCAGCGTTCTAAAATCGATTTGGTTCTTATAATGATTTTTTATGATGGTTTTTGCAGTGAGCTTATCATCGATCTTACCATCTGTTGCAATTTTGCCCGATTTGCAACCGGAAATGAGCAAGGTGAACACACAAAGTGCCAGCCATTTTTTAATAGTAGTTGAGTGCGCCATCATCCCTCTAGGACCCTGATTTGATTTTACTAAGATACATATTTGCCTTTGAAGTGTTGCCCAGGGCGGAATAGGCCGCCGCCAATTCTTTGTAAAACTTATCTGCCATGGCAAGGTCATCCAGGAGATAATCCAGGCCCGATTCCAGTACCTCGGCTGCTTCGCGTGGTTTGGACGTTTTATTGAGTGCCAGACCGTTGGCATAATAAAAATAGGGTTGGGTAGGGTATTGTTCGAGCGCCTCCATACTTAATTTAATCAGCTCCTGATACGCTTCCTTCTCTATCAGGGACGAGATCTGCGACCTATAGGTTGCCAATGGGTCCCCAGTCCCGGCCAGAGGTTCTTCAGGCTCCTGTTCAGCCGGCAGCCCTCCCGAATGATTCAGAGAGTCCTGTATCTTAAGGGTCAGCTGGCTGGAGAAATCAGACTTTCTCAAAGATTTCAATATATGCAGGGCCAGCTCGTAATTTTTATTTTTGAAATAAATTAGGGCAAGGTTTTCCATGAGTTGCTCATCCGCCAATGGTATTTTTTCATTGAAGGCCTCCAGCGGAATTCCCTGCTTTTCAAGGACCATAACAAGTGTATTCAGGTACCAATAGTTTGCAGGTTCAGAAATAAGGGCCTCCAGGGCGTACTCCTGTGCCAGAATATTTTGTTTATCCGCGAAATAGGCCCTGGCCAATTCATGATCCACCACGGCATTATCGGCTTCCAAACGCTTGCATTCCAACAATAAATTAATTGCTTTATCATAATTTTCTATCCCCTTTTGCTTCAGGGCCTCAAAAAAGTTATCCTGGAATTCATCTGTATATTCTTCCAGTGTAAACTCTGCGCTTTCCTCTTCCTGGGCCACGGCAAATGATGGGAGAAATTGGATCCCAAATAACATAAGAATCATGTACCGCCTAATCTCCATATCCTTTGCTTTTACACCTGTAATTTCTTCCCCTTGTACCTGATACGGCCTATTTAGGCCCGGTACTGCCGAACCCGCCATCTCCTCTCAACGTTTCAGACAACCCTTTTGACTCCACCCATTCGGCCCTTTCGTGCTTTGCAATGACCAATTGGGCCACCCGCTCTCCATTTCCAATGATGTACGCCTCCTTGGATAAGTTCACAAGAATCACACCAATTTCTCCGCGGTAATCTGAATCCACGGTTCCGGGTGCGTTTAGCACCGTAATCCCCTTTTTGGCTGCCAATCCGCTTCTGGGCCTGACCTGGGCTTCATAACCCTTGGGAATTTCGATGAAAATGCCCGTTTTTACCACGGTTCTCTCCAAAGGCTGTAAGGTGATCGATTTGGAAATACTTGCCCTCAGATCCATGCCCGCCGAAGCCCCTGTTTCATAGGCCGGCAATGGGTGATTTGATCTGTTGATTATCTTAATTTTCATCGTTTTAAAAATATCTGCCTTAGTTTTTCATGCTCCATTTTGTAAACCAATACTAAAAATACTAAAAGTAACAGGCTACCCGTTACCAAATTTCTGTTAAATACGTAGAAGGCAAGTCCTGAAAACAGAACGGATACCGTCAAATAGAATCCTATCTTCCGCAAATTATACGGAATGGGATAGTATTTCTTTCCAAAGTAATAGGAGAGGAACATCATGCAACCATAGGCTCCGAGGGTAGCAAGGGCGGACGCATAATACCCGATTTTGGGAATGAATAGGTAATTGACGGAAATCGTAATAATTGCGCCTACAATGGATATATAGGCTCCAAATTTTGTCCGGTCCGTTACCTTATACCAGACCGAAAGATTATGGTATATCCCAAGGCAGAAACTGGCCAGAATAATAACAGGGACCACGGGCATCGCCTCCCAATAAGCGCTGTCCAAGATCAGCAATTCCTTCAATACATCTGCGAAAACCACCACGGACAACAGAATAACACTTCCGAGGACCACAAAATAATTGGTAATTTGGGCATAGGCCCTTTGCGGGTGTTCCGTATTGGAGTGACTAAAGAAAAAGGGCTCGATCCCCAGGCGAAACGCGGTGGCAAAAAGCGTCATAAACAAGGCCAGTTTATAACAGGCCGAGTATTTGCCCATTTCACTTTTTGCAATATCCTCCGGGAGTAGTTCTGTCAATAAATAGCGGTCAAATACCTCATTAATGGTAAAAGCAACCCCGGCAATCATAACCGGTAAGGCATATCGAACCATTTTTGCCCAAAGCTTTTTTTCAAATACGTACGGTCCCTGCAGGTAAAGTCTTCCCATCATCATGAGGGTAATTCCACTTGCGATGACATTCGAAATTAAGATGTACGATATCTCAAAATCGGGAATGTACATGGCATTCAGGAGGCTTTCCGGGTTAGAAAATGCCAGATTTGGCAGCATAAGTAAAAAGAATACATTTAAGCCGAGATTGATGGCGACGCTCATTATTTTAACCATGGCATAGCGCATGGGGCGTTCATTGGCCCGCAACCAGGCAAAGGGAACCAAAGTAAGGGCATCCAACGCCAATATTGCAATAAAAAACTTCGTATAGCGCGCTTCAATATTCAGCAAATCGGCAACATTTCCCTGAAATATAAGTGCAATCAGGGTGAACAGGATGGTTGTACTTCCTATGGATATAAGGGATGTTGAAACTACGGTCCTCTTGTCCTGTTTACCGTTATAAAACCGAAAGAATGCCGTTTCCATCCCGTAGGCAAGAAATACGTTGAAAATGGCAAACCAGGTAAAAATCAGGGTAACCTCTCCATAGGACCCGGGCGGCATTACTTTGGTATAGATAGGTACAAGGATAAATGATAACATCCGTGGTAATACCGTCGCTAAACCATAGATGAAAGTTTGCTTAAAGAGTTTCTGAAACAGCCCCAAAGGTGTGATAGTTAGGAGAGAATAAAAGTAGGGATTTAAACCCTGCAAACAAAGTTAGTTTTGGGGCGTCACCTGTTTATCAGCTATCCCCACAACTTTGACGTACTTCACTTTTTCATTTTCCATATAGCTCAACACCGCCTCTGTTTCCCTTAAATCAAATGGAAATTCCGTGCCATCACGGGTTGCGCGCTTTGGAGGTTGATTGCCCACTTCCCTCAAGGAATCAGCATGCATGATGATGTCTGGCTTCCTGGTTTCAAATTTAGCAGTTGCCATCATCCCCTGATCATCCATTTCCATGACCACCGGGGCCATTGAACCCCTGAAATATATGTTTAGAAAGCTGACATCCATTCCGGTCAGTTCCCTGACCGTAATTTTTACAATTTCACCGGGGTCTTTGTCTTCCCGGCCTCCCGTCCACTTCTGGCAGCTTGCATTACCAAGGACGAATGGGGTAGATGTTTCCAGCTTCTTCTGGGAAGAACACCCGTAAAACGCCACGGTGCAGCACACCAGTATATATATTATCCATTTCACTTTGATGCTCATTTAATTACGTAAAGTTATAAATCCAAATTTGGTGCCAGGTTTCATCCAGTTGGCCTTCGGGAGCAGGTCACACGCAGACAACCGGCTAAAATTGAAGTGCCCCGGAATTGAAGGGCTTGCATAAATATTTTGGGTATTGGACCGTTGTTTAATTATTCAGCGCTTCGGCTCCCCCGACAATCTCCAGGATTTCATTGGTAATAGCCGCCTGCCTTGCCTTGTTATAGGTAAGTTTCAGCTGATCCCTCAACTCCGTGGCATTATCTGTGGCCTTGTGCATAGCCGTCATACGAGCTCCGTGCTCACTGGCAAAGGAATCCCTGACCGCCTTGTAAAGCTGCGTTTTAAGTGATTTTGGAATTAACTGCGCAACAATTTCAGGTTTGGAAGGTTCAAAAATGTAATCGGTGTTGGCACCTGTCTGCGATTCCAGGGGAACAATCGGCAGGAACTGCTCTGACATTACAATTTGGGTCGCAGCATTTTTAAATTTATTGTAAACGAGTTCAATTCTGTCATAATTTCCGCTCGTAAACTGTTCCATGAGGTCTTCGGCAATGGCGGCCACGTTATCGAAGCTAAGATCGTCGTAAACAGCACTGTGATTGGCGACGATCGGATGTCTTTTCCTGAGCAGGTCATTGGCCTTCTTGCCAATGGTAACAAAATCTACCTGCTTATCGCCATAGGTCCCCTGGATAAGGAAGGCACATTGCTTGATAATGTTTGAATTGAAAGCACCGCAAAGGCCCCTGTTGGAGGAGATCGCAACAACAAGTACTTTTTTAACCTCCCTGTTATCGGCATACTTGCTCCCGGCTTCACCGTCCATACTTGCACTGAGACTCTGCAAGAGTTCTGTTAGCTTATTTGCATAAGGCCGCATGGCTGTAATGGCATCCTGGGCCTTCTTTAATTTAGCAGCAGACACCATTTTCATGGCACTGGTAATCTGCATCGTTGAAGAAACCGATGCTATCCTGTTGCGTATTTCCTTAAGGTTGGCCATTTCTATATGGTAATTAGTGGAAAGTACTTAGCAAACACCCGTTTAATAATCAATGTGCCAGGTACTTTATGCATTGTACTAATTTCTATATTTAGATGTTAACTCTTTACACACATTTGTCAGCGTATCCGTAACCTCATCGGTTAACTTACCCACTTTCAGGGCACGCAATACATCGCTGTGTTTGGCGTTCAGGTATTCGAGAAAATCCCGTTCAAATTCTTTTATCTTAACTACGGGCACATCTCTCAATAAGTTCTTGGATCCTGCATAAATGATTGCTGTTTGGTCTTCTACCGTGAACGGATCATTTTGAGCCTGTTTCAATATTTCAACATTTCGGCGTCCTTTTTCAATGACATTCAGTGTTGCGGCATCCAGGTCCGAGCCAAATTTCGCAAAAGCTTCCAGCTCACGGAACTGTGCCTGATCCAGCTTCAGTGTACCTGCTACCTTTTTCATGGACTTGATCTGTGCATTTCCCCCAACCCTCGATACCGATATTCCCACATTGATCGCCGGCCGGACCCCCTGGTTGAATAAATCCTGCTCCAGGAATATTTGTCCGTCGGTAATGGAAATAACATTCGTGGGTATATAGGCAGATACGTCACCTGCCTGTGTCTCAATGATAGGCAATGCCGTCAGTGAACCCCCGCCCTTAACCAATGGTTTTAACGGGTCGGGAAGGTCATTCATGTTTTTTGCTATATCATCATCATCGATAATTTTAGCCGCCCGCTCCAATAATCTCGAATGGAGGTAGAACACGTCTCCGGGGTATGCTTCCCGTCCCGGAGGCCTTCTCAATAACAGGGAAACCTCACGATAGGCCACGGCTTGCTTGGAAAGGTCATCATAGATGATTAAGGCGGGCCGACCGGTGTCCCTGAAGAATTCTCCGATGGCTGCCCCGGCAAATGGCGCATACACCTGCATGGGTGCCGGGTCAGAAGCGTTTGCCGCTACTATGGTGGTATATGCCAGAGCGCCCCTGTCTTCCAGTACTTTGGCTATATTTGCGACCGTAGAAGCCTTTTGTCCCACGGCAACATAAATACAATAAACCGGTTCCCCGGCATCATAGAATTCCTTTTGATTCAGGATGGTATCAATACAGACGGTCGTCTTCCCCGTTTGCCGGTCTCCAATAACGAGTTCTCTTTGTCCTCTCCCAACCGGGATCATGGCATCTATTGCTTTTATCCCGGTTTGTAAAGGCTCATTTACCGGCTGCCGAAAAATAACGCCCGGAGCTTTGCGTTCCAGGGGCATATTATAGAGTTTTCCGCTAATGCTCCCTTTCCCGTCGATAGGATTTCCAAGGGTATTAACAACCCGGCCGACAATGCCCTCACCTACGTTAATCGATGCAATGGTTTGTGTCCGCTTTACGGTGGTACCTTCTTTTACATCTCTTGAAGGGCTCAATAAAACCACTCCCACGTTATCTTCCTCAAGGTTGAGGACAATGCCCCGCAAACCCCCTTCAAATTCCACCAATTCTCCATATTGAACATTTGCAAGTCCGTATACCCTTGCGATTCCATCCCCAATCTGCAAAACGGTCCCTACTTCATCCAGAGATGCCGTGGCCTCAAATCCTGATAACTGTTTTTTTAAAATTGCTGATACTTCAGCCGCTTTTACTCCTGCCATGCTATGTTAGATATTGGTCTTTCGCCAGAACTAGAGACCTTATGATTAAATGCTATTTGTAAACTCTCTTTTTATTTTATTCAACTTACTTGCGATACTCGCATCGTATTGTAAATCGCCCACCCGTAATACGAATCCCCCGATGATACGCTCATCGATCTTGTTTACAAGGGTCAGTTTGTTCCCGGTAATCCCGGCAACCCGTTTTAAAATATCCTTTTCCAAAGCCCCTGAAATCGGGATAGCTGTTGTTACATAGGCGACGCCTTCGCCCTTTAATTGTTCGTTTAATATGATGTATTTTAAGGCAACTTCATTTAAATGGGAAATTCGTCTGTTATCAACCAGTACAGAAATCAGCCCCGCAGTGATGCCATGGCAACCTGAAAAAATTGCTGTGAGGGCCTCCTTCTTTATATCGGCCCTGACAACAGGGCTACCCAACATTTCCCGAAGTTCCTTACTATCAGAAATA
>DATGCB010000197.1:0-13961 GCA_035312365.1 Eudoraea sp.
CTGGCCAGGATCTCCAGGTCGTGAAGGTGGTAGGCAGCCCAAAGCATCGTATCATCATTTTTATAACCTTCCGGACTTAACCAATCTCCCAGGGGGCCTTCATTCAATACCCCGGTCTCCGGATCAATCCTGGAATTCAGGAATTCCACATACTTTTTCATCGCATCGTAGTGGACCTGTAGCAGGGCTAAATCGCCATATTGTTGATACACCTGCCATGCTACAATGATTCCTGCACTTCCCCAAAGGGTGCCCCCAAAGCCGCCACCCACCGGGGCCACGTCCGTAAATCGACCGTCTTTTCTTTGAATATCCCGCATGGCGAGCAGGTGCTGGCTAAGAAATGGCCCTACATCGGCGAGGTAGGTAGATGCTGCAGAAAATACATTGATATCACCACTCCAGCCCATTCGCTCGTTCCTGGCCGGGGTGTCTGTAGGAATCGATAGAAAGTTGCTCCGCAGGGACCAGGTAATATTTTCCCATAGCTTATTGACCAGTTCGTTAGACGTCTTGTAGTCTGAAGCCAGCTCCCTGATGGAACTAACCACCATGCCCTTTACATTTTCCAAAGGTAATGGTTGCTCAATTCCTGAAATTTCCAGAAACCGATAACCGTGGAACGTAAAGCGTGGTTGGAAGGTTTCCGCACTTCCACCTCCGTTTCTGAAATACAGGTCCTGGGTCAATGCTGCCCGAATGTTTTCGAGCATCACCATACCTGTATTCTGTTTATATTCAGATAAATCGGGGTACTTCACCTCGGCATATCTAAAGGTTACGGTATCCCCGGCCATACCGGCGGGCAATGTCACTTTCGGAAATCCAACCATGTTTTGTCCCATGTCATAGACAAAGACGCCCGGCCGTACCTCTTCGACCGCTTGTGGTACCAGTTCCCGCACAATGGTCGGATTTTCCCCAATCTGTCCTATCAATTTCAAATCGTAGTATTGGAATTCATCCGATAAATAGGCAGTTTCTTCCAGCGACACCACGAGCGGGGATTTCCATCCGCTGTCTTTATAATCCGGTAAAGCCCAGTCATCAATGGCCTTTTCTCTGGTAGCATCATATACTTCCCCCTGAAAGAAACTGCCATAGCGTATGGGTCCGTCCGTATACAATTTCCAGGCGGTATCATTTGTAGTAATTACCTGTTCTGAATCGTCATCATAGGTAATGACCAATTGTGCAAGGAGGGATTGCCTGTCCCCAAAATAATTCCAGTTTTCACCACTATAGGTTATATTACCGCTCCACCATCCTTCGCTCAACCATGCCCCCAGGGCATTCTTTCCATGTTCCTTCAGTTGATCGGTAACATCATAGGTTTGGTAGATTTGCGTTTTGTTGTATTGGGTAAGACCCGGATTGAAATAATCATCCCCTACCCTTTCCCCGTTGAGGTAAAGTTCATAAATGCCCCTGGCCGTAGCGTATACACGGGCTTTTTTAATTTTTTTCTCTGATGTATTGAACGTGGTTCGCAGCATGGGGGCGGCATTCCTGCTGGGATCCGCTACAACAAAGCTCCCACGGGCACCCCCTCCTATCTGATATCCTCCTTTAGTGACAGTGAATTCGGGATGCTCAATATTAAATGATTGATAAATTCCCGAATAAGAAGTATCCACAGGCATGTCCTCCTTAAATAGCACATTAGATGGTGCCCGATAATTACGGATCTGCACCTCCGAAAATTGCGCTTTTTGATGGGCCCCCGCGTAAAAACCAATATCCGCGATCATCGGGAAACTGATATAGTCATTCCCTTTGCCAACAGGATTCAAATTAAAGCCAATCTTTCCCCTTGGAGGCGGTGAATCATCATCGTTATCCGAAATTTTATGTTCCCCGGATGTTCCATCGAGAAATACTTCGAACAGACCGAAAACTGCTGAAACGTGGAACGTATGTTTTTCATACTTATTGGTTTCGTTGAGCAGGCTTGAGGGAATATCATAGGATCTGACAGGTTCCGCATTGCTGTCATCCGGAGTATATCCCACCCTGTATACATTGAACTTTGCCAACCCGTCTTCCTTGCCATTCACCTTGGTGATATCCAATTCAAACCTTATATAACTTTCGTCTTTTTGAACCCCCACCCCCTGGATATTCTTATCCTTGTCCATAAGCCTCCGGTCATTGGCGCCAAACACAAAAGAGGCAGCCGTGCTTTCCGATGGCTCATCCAGTTGCAGGGAATACACCATCTTAAACACAGATAGGTAGTGGGAATACAAAACAAGCTCTTCATCCCCCCCACCGATCCATTGTGCCCCATGCCATGCATCTGAACGGGGGTCAGGATCCATCAATCCGGTTTCGAACCAGGACGATGCGGTTGTGACTGATCCGGTTTCATCCCAAACTTTTACCTGCCAGTTATATTTCGTCCCGGGTGTTAATACCCCTCCCCCGTATTTCACCCCGGAAGAGCTGTCACTTTCCTGTTTTTGGGAATCCCACACCACCGCTTCGGCTTCATCGCTTACTATAACCTGATAGGCGGTCTGAAACTGACCCCGTTTCATGGGATTGGTGGCCATCTGCCAACTGAACCTTGGGGCATCCATATCGATCCCAAGGGGTGCCTCCCGGTATTCGACCTTCAATCCGGTCACACCCGATTGACCCAACACGTTGAAAAAAGAAAAAGCCAGAATGGCAAACATCCATTTACCGACCCGGATAGTTGAATAGTTTCGTTTCATTTGAAAAGAATTATTAAAGGCAGGGAACCTAATTCACAACATGCCAACATATCATTCAGATGAGCGGACCGTTATCATCACAATTTCTGCCAGCGCCTTACAGATTAATTATTGCCACAATTTTGTCGCACCTATGTTCGTATTCCCCAGGGATCATTTTATTTTATACACTTCGCTGCCCGCCAGGAGGAAACATCCCAGGCCAAAGTCTTCAAAATCAGGAACTTTGTCAAATGATAATGGTTGCCCGTCTTTAGGTTCTTTCCCTGTTGATTGTACATATCCTAAAAAGCCATTTTCGTGAAGCCCTTCCTTTACTATGGCATTCCAGCCTTTTTCAATCACAGCCCCATATTTTTCCTTACTCAAAATACCGGCGTTCACGCCAAATGCCATCGCGTAGATAAACAAGGCGGTTCCGGATAATTCCTTCCCTCCGAAATTATTAGGATCGTGCAAACTCACATTCCAGAAACCATCACTTCGCTGGACAGGTACCAGGGCTGCAGCCATGGCCTTCAGATCCGAAACGTATTGCCCCCTGTGGGGTGCGTCTTCAGGAATGATAGACAAAACCTTCGCCAGGGCGCCTATGACCCATCCGTTACCACGGCTCCAGTAACAATCTTCCCCGTTAGGTTCAGTATAAGGCGGGTCAAAATCGGCGTCCCGCCACCATAGGGCATCTTCCGGATTGTAAAGTCCGTGGGCTCCGTGCTGATTCCGGGTAAACATATACATCTCGTACATTTTTTCAAAATAACGATCATCCTTTTCCAAAACCCCTAATTTGGCAAAAACAGGCATCCCCATCTGAATGGCATCTATCCAGGACCAATCGTCTAATTGGGGCGTATTCAACAACATATCGAGGGTTGCCCTGGTACTCTTTAACTTTTCAGGGCGGGGTTCCAGAAGATACAGGTCGATATAGGTCTGAGCGGCACAATAATCATCGGCATTCCTGTTGGCGCTCCCATTTCTAAATCCCCAATGGTGGAATTCTGCCCATTCATAGGCATAGTCATAATATGTTTCCCTGGGAAGTATACCATAAAGGGCCATTAACCCTTCATAATAGACACCGCGGGTCCAGATGTTACTGGGCCTTTCCCTATTGGTAATGATCGTCTTTCCCACTTCCGGCCATTTGTTCATAAAATATTCATTGGCCAATTGCATTTGTTCCAATACCTTATCTCTATCCGGGGGTTGTGCAATGAGGGTTCCCATGCAAAGGACGGTAAGAGACAGGCTGAGAATATTTTTCATAGTGAAATTTTTTTATGGGTTGTTTGCACGTTTTAAAGGGGTAAGGCTTATGGCTCCCAGGAGTCCGGAAGGCATTGGGTTCCATACACTGGCATCAAATTCCTGATAATCTTTGTTGACCATATTGATCTCGTGGAATATTTTCCATTCTTCCCCACGGATTTCCTTGGCCCGAATTCGGTTGGCGGCCAGGTTGGTAACCTGTATTACCAGTTGGTTTTTCTCCTTTAGCGGACCGGTATTGAGCGTAAATGGCACCGACCATGCCGTTCCCAAATACTCCCCGTTAAGCCATACCCTGGCACTTTCACGGACATCGCCCAGGTTTAACTTCCATTGATCCGCTTCAATTCCGGGTCCTTCAAATTCTATCTCATACTGGGCCGTACCTGAAAAATTCCGGGCGTCATTTCCCAGGGCTGTCCAGGAAGTCAACCTGGTTAACGTTTCACTTTCCGGTAATTCCGGACCTCCATTTAGAAAGGACAGCTTCCATTTGCCTTTTATTTGAACCGGGTTGCCCCGTTTTTCATAATAATCCCAATTTGGGAAGTCAGACTCGTCTCCTGTCCTTAAAAATATCGACATTCCGGAAGGGATGTACACTTTTACCAACGTAGTGTTTCCATCCCTTTTGATGGCCGCCTTCCCTTGTTTATGGGTTAGGGGGTCATAGATAAACACCTCTTCTGCCTCTGTCTGCAGGGGAATATATTCATTGACCTCTTTGGCCGTATGATTCACGAGGTAGTAAACTTTATAATCGGATATATCCCTCCGTATAAACTTTAAACCTGTCTGGACCAGCTTTTCGGGATAAACCCCGCTGTCATTCAGAACGGTTATGCAGGGCATCACCGGTTCCAGGATTTCACGGTTCTCCTGAATTAAGTTTTGCAATACCCTGTTCTTTTCTTTATATGCGTGAAACCCCGGTACCGATTCCGGCAAACCTTCAAATATTATCTGTGCCCCTTGTTTCCTCAGCTGAATCAATTTTTGCAAAGTCGCCATAGGCATTTTATCACTATCCGGAATCACCAAACTCTTGTAGGAACCACCGGGTAATTGAATGTTTCCGCCATCAACCCTGGCTTTTTGAATAAAAAGATCCGATATAAAATCCACGCCATACCCCTCCTTCAATAACTTCGTGGCCGTGTTATAAAAGTTGGTTCCGTGCAGCCATTCATCCAGGGAATGGATATTGTACTGCAGGAAAAGAGTACCCTTTAAATAGTCGTCCCATATATCATAGACAGGCCAGTAAAGCAATACTTCATTGTCTGGTTTGCCTGATTGAAGCAAAGCCTGGCAATTGGAAATATAGGAGAATAAGGAAGGGGCATCTTTCCATACGGTATTATTGGGGTTAAAATTTACGGAAGCATAAAATTTCCATCCCGGCCAGGTCGCGCGTTCCGGAGAATACGTTGAACCATGTAAAAAAATATGGTTTACACCGCTCAACAGCAGGTCCTCGGCTTCGGGTTTACACTGTGATAATGCGGTTTTAAAATGATCGCGTAACCAGGTAAACGTTTCAGATGACGTAAGCGGTTTACCTGAAATATGGGCAGCTGAAGATGAAAATTTCAGCATGACAGGATCTGCATCACCTTCCCTTATATCTTCTCTTTCCCTTCGCAGGCCCTGAATATCATAGGGCATTGAACCAAAGGTCTCACATTCCGGGATATCGGATGAGGCATACAAGTCTATCAGGTTACCGGGGGAACCATGTGCCTGTAGCCTGGTTTTTAATCCTCTCTCATTGGCCCACCCGGTCCAGGGTTCGGCAAATTGCAGGAGCAGGAGATCTGCAAGCGTCTCCCTGTAATCGCTTTTTACCCGGTTACCTTCCCCGGTATCTGTGGTACTTAATAACAGGTCCATATGGGGTTTCAGATCATATCCCCTTTTCTCCCGGAAAGCCGTGAAAAAATCAGGGGTGAAATCCGTTCCGTACACTTCATAGCTGTCGTTGAATACTGCCCTGGGTCTTTTTTCCAGGTTTGCGAAGGCAGTGTCAAAGGGAACTAAATAGGCATTAAGGGCTTTAATGGAGTAGTGATCCATGGTATACCCTTTTCCACCGGGAGCCGCCCGCTTTACCTGTTGCCCCGTCTTGCCGGTAAATACCTTGTATAATGTATCATCTGTTCCTTTGGCTTTCCAATTGAGGCGATTGCCCTGCAATCTATCAGTCAGGTCAACATAACTGCCATCATCGCCAAAGGCCAGGATATATTTTAAAACCGCAGTCTCCTTATCCGTCTCTCCCTGAACAACGATTTCCTGTTGTATGCGTTCACCTTTCAGGAGTCGTTCTTTGTCTACGATCAACCTGGTGGCTGCATTTTCCAGGGTAACCTGAGGACCGCCATAAGGCCAGCCCGTACCCAATGTTACATCTACCTGCAGTCCCAAACTATCTGCCGTCCCAATGGTGTAGTCCAACATTTCCATCCAGGGAGGGGATAAAAAATCAAGGTAGTTTTCCTCTTCGCCTATAACCCCGTATATGGGGGTGATCTCCACGCCCCCCAGCCCTGCCTTTTGAAAGGCGAGCAGGTTTTGCTTAATTCCTGATTTATCCACTGCATTACCCATCCACCACCAGCGTGTCCATGGCTTTGCAGTACTGGAAATTTCGGGCATGGAGCCAGATGCAGTCTGCGCCTGGATATCTCCTGCCAGGGTATAAAGGAACACCCAAATTAAAAGTACGGTATGTTGTGATCTAACTTGCATTCTCTGGTGGTTTTTCTATTGCAATGGCTTCTGAACAGGTATCTTTCCAAAAGTCAGCGTTAAAAATACGGGTAGTTGTGGAAACCTCTGTCCTGTGCTGTGCTGAATCATGGGTACAAAACCGGTAAACAGCACAGCACAGGACACCTTACCCCTGCAAAATAAATAGATTTGGTCCGGGTCCGGGCATCAGGATTAAGAAACCTGCGCTTCTCATCACCTTCCTGTATTTGCACATTTAATTGAACTTTTTACAAGCTCAAACCGCGATTGGAATTTTTGGAGAAGTAATATAGGAAAATATCATCAGAGGCACCAGGCAGTCATTTTACCGCGGCGTAGAGGAGGTATCCGGTTGTCACGGGACAGAAAGAATTGCCTTATCAAATATGGATCAATCAAAAAACTTTTAACTTAGGTGGTTGATCACATAAAATAGCGACGAATTCCGGAAGATAAATTATTCACTGAACACAAGCATACAAAAATGAACGATTCACTATCTCTCTTAAAAAGCAGCGTATCAACATTCCAATTCACAGGGGGCCTGCTCTGTTTTTTGGTCTTTGGGCCTATGTTAATGGGGCAGGAACCTGCCAATGACGTTACTACCCCATTACACCTCCTGGAACCCGACTATCCTACCCCGTACGGAGCAAAATCAATTGAGGAAGTGGTGGTAACTTTAGACAAGGTGTACCATTATCTGGAAGGTGAAACCGCGTCGAAATTAGTGGATGCCAGGACCAATGAGGAGGTTTCTGATCTCAGGAAAATCGATAAAAACACCATCTTTGAGCCAGGTGCCTTCAGGCTTACCAGTTATGAGTGGGGCGTTACCTATGCCGGAATGCTGCTGGCATCCAAAGCAACAGGGGACCAAAAATATGCGGATTATACCAATAAGAGATTAACTCTGATTGCAGATATTGCTCCGTTTTATACTAAAAAACTAAAGCAGGATAAAGAGTTCCCCTCACCGATAAAACAGTCATTACAACCCCACGCCTTAGATGACGCAGGTGCTATCTGTGCCGCGATGATCAAGGCAAAAAGGGCCGGTTTAAATGCAGATTTGCAGCCATTGATCAATACCTTTATAGATTATATCAGCAATAAACAATTTCGTTTTGAAGATGGCACCCTGGCAAGGAACCGGCCGCAACCCAATACCCTTTGGCTGGATGATCTGTTTATGAGCGTGCCTGCCCTGGCCCAAATGGGAAAACTAACCGGGGACCCCAGATACTATGACGATGCCGTAAAACAGGTTGTACAGTTTTCGGAACGGATGTTCATTAAAGAAAAGGGATTGTACATCCATGGCTGGGTCCAGGCCATGGAAGAACACCCGGAATTCCACTGGGCCCGTGCAAATGGCTGGGCCGTAATGACCCTCGTTGAATTGCTGGATGTACTGCCAGCAGAACATCAGGGGTACGAAGTGGTGTTAAACCAATTGAGGGCACACGTTAAAGGACTTGTGAAATACCAGGATGGCACGGGTTTCTGGCATCAGCTCATTGACCGGGACGACACCTATCTGGAAACCTCCGCCACCGCCATATATACCTATGCCCTGGCAAAAGCGATAAATAATGGATATATAGATAAACTTGCCTACGCCCCCGCAGTCCTGCTGGGCTGGAACGCGGTTGCCGCAAAAGTGAATGCCCGGGGGCAGGTAGAAGGCACCTGTGTGGGGACCGGTATGGGATTTGACCCTGCCTTTTACTACTACAGGCCGGTCAATGTTTTTGCGGCCCATGGGTATGGCCCCGTCTTACTGGCGGGTTCCGAAATCATCCTGATGCTTAAAAATTATGAATTCGAAATAAATGACAGTTCGCTTCAATTAAAAACAGGACAATAAGATGATGGGAGGACATCGGATCTTTAAAGGAACCATTCGCAAAAAAGTGAAAATCAGGGTATGAAAAGAAATGCTTTTAAAATGAAACTGAAACCGGGCTTTGAAACCGAATATAAAAAAAGGCACGATGCAATCTGGCCCGAGCTGGCTGCCTTGCTTTCCGAATCGGGTATTTCGGAATACAGCATTTTTTTGGACGAGGAAACACTCACCCTCTTTGCGGTACAAAAAATAACGGATGATTTCAACGCTTCAGCAATTCCTGAGCATCCAATCGTTAAAAAATGGTGGGCCTGTATGGCGGATATCATGGAAACCAATGAAGATCACTCACCGGTGACTTCTCCCTTGCGGGAAGTATTTTACATGGAATAAAGGAATTCATTCAGGTTTTACAAGTACGTCATGCGATATCATTTCATCTTCTATGATTAAATTGTCCTGAAGACCGGGGCACGCCAGGAGGAAACCATTCATGGCTTTATTCGATTTACACCGAATTGCGCTCAATGTACTTAAATACATTTTTTACTTTTTCTTTTTTATTCTTCAGGACCATATAGGCTGCGGTTTCCCCCATCGCCTTAAAATCAGTACTGATTACCGTAATTCCCAATAAATCCTTCAGGGGTGTATCATTATAGGAAATAATTCCTATGTCCTTTCCCAGGGTCAGTTTCCTGGCATTTATTTGACGGACCAGGTTTACAAGATCCATTTCTTCGATGGTTATATAAACATCCCTGCTGTTCAATTCCATGTCCTCATAGATTTGATCCAGGACCTCATGGTCAAAGTTATGCGCCGCACAAAATCGGATAAAGCCATGTACAATGAGCTTTGGATACGGAAATACGGATTCTTTGGGATACACCAGGATCATCTTGTCGAATTTCTTCAATCTTTCCAGAGCCTCGCCCAGGGCATTGTAAATATCATTATTAAAATCCTGATAGATGGATCCGTAATTTCCTTTTAATTCCAATCTGCCATTATCAAGGATCACCAGTTTATCCTTTGGTATGCGTTCAATTTCTTTTAAGATCGCATCAGAGGAGCATACATGAGATAGTTTTTCATCCTTAAAATGGGCCATGATGACGTAGTAGTCAAAGGCCCCGAGGTTCTTCTGAATTTCCTGAATGAACAGGCGCTGGTCACAGTGGTAAATGGAAAGTGTAACATGCCCGTTCACCCCGATTCCGTTTACAAATGAATTGTAGATCCGCATTTTATAGGAGCTAGCCTTATTGATCAAAAAAAGTATATTGATCCTGGAAATTAAATCGGTCCGGGCTGTGTAAAAGCCTTTCCCCTTGACTGAAATGATTATTTTGCGATTCTTAAGGGCACGATAGGCTTTTTCAACAGTGTCTCTGGAAAGGTTGCAGGATTCGCTCAATTCATTGATCGAGGGAATTTTTTCTCCAATTTCCAAATTTCCCCTGGCGATATCATCTATAATGGATTCAACAATTTGCCTGTATTTGGGAACCCTGGAAGATTCATTGATTTGGATGTTTATCCCTTGTGTCATTCGTCCGTGTATTCGAAAAGGATGAAAGCATAATTTATTGCAATAAAATCAATAATCCCAAAAAATAAACCAGAACCTATATATTAAAGAGAAAATGACGGCCCAGTGCACCCGGCTTATTCATTTATAAGGGGGAACCTGTTTATGACATCACGGCACAGTACAGTACAGGATGGCTGCAAGGCCATTTTCCCTTATTTTTGGTCATAACCCGGGTAGCTTTAACACGGCTTGTACCGGCTTTAAAAATCAGGGATAGCGTCGATGTTCAATGGGTTATTTGGACTAAATTTTTTCAAGGAGATGACGGGAAACCAGATCAAAAATTAAAAGGATGTATTACCAGGGCTAAAGAAAGTTAAGTTATGGAAGTTAAAAATTTCAAGCATGTGGATTATTTATGGGAGGAGCAAAAAGCGGCGGCCCTGGGTGATGACCAGGTAGCGCAGTTCCTCTACCGTTCCAATATATTAGGGGCCGATTTGCGAATCACCAATTACGGGGGCGGAAACACCAGTTGCAAGACCGTGGAAAAAGACCCGTTGACCAATAAAGAAGTGGAAGTGATGTGGATCAAGGGCTCCGGGGGCGACATCGGAACCCTGACCAGGGCAGGGATTGCAGGATTGTACACGGAAAGGTTACGGAACCTGAAGAACATTTATAAAGGGTTGGATGACGAAGATCGTATGGTGGGCCTTTTTGAACATTGCATCTACGACCTGGACAGTAGGGCGCCCTCCATTGACACACCATTGCACGGGTTGTTGCCCTTTAAGCATATTGATCACCTCCACCCCGATGCTCTGATTGCCGTGGCCGCGGCAAAAGACAGTAAAAAGGTCACCGAAGAAATCTGGGGGGATACCATGGGTTGGGTGCCCTGGCAGCGGCCCGGATTCGATCTGGGGTTGCAACTGGAAAAATGCCTGAACGATCAACCCGGGATACGGGGCATTGTATTGGGGAGCCACGGTTTGTTTACCTGGGGTGATACTTCCTATGAATGCTATATGAACAGCTTGGAGGTCATTGAGATGGCTTCGGCATACATTGAAAAAAAGACCCGGGAAAAGGGAAGCATTTTTGGAGGACAAAAAGTACAATCACTTACCGTGGAAGAGCGAAGGGAGAAAGCGGCTCAGTTATTGCCGCTACTTCGGGGCCTGTGCTCTTCGGAAAACCGGATGATCGGCCATTTTACCGATGCGGACGTGGTATTGGAATACATCAACAGCAATGATCTGGAACGCCTTGCCCCGATGGGGACTTCGTGCCCCGATCACTTTTTACGGACTAAAATCCAACCCCTGGTCCTGGACCTGGACCAAAATGAAGACCTGAGCAATCCCGGTGCTGTGCTCAAAAAACTGGAACCTTCCTTTGAACAATACCGTCAGGAATACAAGGACTACTATGAGCAATGTAAGCGCGATAACAGTCCGGCCATGCGGGACCCCAATCCGGTGATCATTATTTATCCCGGCGTTGGTATGTTCAGTTTCGCAAAAAACAAACAGACAACCAGGGTGGCCAGCGAATTTTATATTAACGCCATCAATGTGATGCGGGGGGCGGAAGCCATTACGGAATATACGTCCCTGCCAAGACAGGAGGCTTTCGACATTGAATACTGGTTGTTGGAAGAGGCCAAGTTGCAACGGATGCCCAAAGAGAAGCCCCTGTCCGGAAAAGTGGCGGTGGTCACCGGCGCAGGAGGAGGGATTGGCAAAGCCATTGCCGATAAACTTGCGGCTGAAGGTGCCAATGTGGTGCTGACCGATATTGCGGAGGACCGATTAAAAGAAGCGGTTGCACCCTTTGCCAGGGATGTGGCAAGTTATGCGGTCTGTGATGTTACCAAAAGCGAGTCTGTTTCGGAGGCCTTTAAAAGTGCCTGTATTGAATTTGGCGGTGTGGACATCGTGGTTCACAGTGCAGGGCTTGCCATTTCAAAACCCCTGGAAGAAACTACGGAAAAAGACTGGGATATTCTTCAGGATGTCCTTGTGAAGGGTCAGTTTGAACTCGCCCGACAAGGGGTTGCCATTATGCGTTTGCAGGGGTTGGGGGGCGATTTTATAAGTATTGCCAGTAAAAATGGATTGGTCTCTGGCCCGAACAATGTTGGTTATGGGACCGCTAAAGCGGCCCAACAACATATGGCCCGTTTATTGGCCGCAGAATTAGGTGGTGACAAAATCAGGGTGAATACGGTCAACCCGGACGGGGTCATCGTAGGCAGTAAGATCTGGGAAGGCGATTGGGCAGAAGGCCGCGCAAGGGCATACGGTATTACCGTAGAGGAACTCCCGGCCCATTATGCCAAACGCAATCTGTTAAATGAAATCATCTATCCGGAAGACATCGCCAATGGTGTTTTTGCCTGCGTTGCCATCCTGGACAAGACCACCGGCAATATCATCAATGTAGATGGCGGAATGGCCAATGCATTTGTACGTTAATTTTTTGAATTAGATTTAACCTGGTTAAGGAAGCCTCCACAGGTCAGGTTGGCCTGTGGGTTCTTTCGCAAAACACGCTGTATGAAACTGAACAAAGAGCATATCCGGGAACAAAACAAAATCGGGAAAGCCTACCACGAGGGGCGATTCAATTTCCTTGCAGACACATTAACACAGCAGGGTACCGATGTTCATAAGATCGTTGCCAAACTGGCCGAATTTCAGGTGGCCATCCCCAGCTGGGCCCTGGGGGCAGGTGGCACAAGGTTCGGACGTTTCGGATTTCAGGGCGAACCTGCCACCCTGGAACAAAAAATTGATGATGTCGGGATTTTACATGCGCTCACCCAGACAGCCGGAGCCATTTCCCTCCACATTCCCTGGGATGTTCCTGAGGATTACAGCGCCATTAAAGATTTGGCAGCCTCTCACAACATTATCTTTGATGCAGTCAATTCCAATACCTTCCAGGATCAGAAAAGCGACGGGGAATCCTATAAATACGGTTCCCTGAGCAATACGGACAAAGCCGTTCGCGAACAGGCCGTTGAACACAACATAGAGGTCATCAATATCGGGGACCGACTCGGCTCCAAAGGCCTGACCGTATGGCTGGCTGATGGGGCCAATTTCCCCGGGCAAAGTAATTTCCAGACCGCTCTTGAACATACCCAAGACAGTTTAAATACAATTTACAACGCCCTGCCGGAAGACTGGAAACTCCTTATTGAATACAAACCCTACGAACCTAATTTTTACAGCACCGTGATCCAGGACTGGGGCACCTCCTATATGCTGGCGACGGAGTGCGGGGAGAAGGCCTATACTCTGGTAGACCTCGGTCACCACCTTCCAAACACCAATATTGAGCAAATCGTTTCAATCCTGATGCTTAAGGGGAAACTGGGGGGATTTCATTTCAACGACAGCAAATATGGCGATGATGACTTAACCGTTGGAAGTGCCAAACCCTATTCCTTATTCCTGATTTTCAATGCCCTGGTCTATGGGATGGAACATAACCCGCAGAATCCCTATCCGGCATGGATGATCGATGCCAGCCACAATATCAAGGATCCGCTGGAGGACCTGATACAGTCTTTGGAAGCCATACTGGAAGCCTACGCCAAAGCGCTGCTTGTCGACCAAAACATTTTAAGGGAGGCACAACAAAATCACGATGTGGTTAAATGCCAGGAAATTCTGCAGGACGCTTACCGGACCGATGTAAGGCCATTACTTGAAAGAGCCAGATTAGATCGCGGGGGAGCACTGTACCCGATCGAATCCTATAGATCGTTGAACATCCGGAAAAATCTCATCGGGGAAAGGGGAGCCCA
>DATGCB010000198.1:0-2927 GCA_035312365.1 Eudoraea sp.
CAAAGGATCTTCTTGTCGCCAATTGTCACAAAGTTCCCCAAAGGGAATTTTCAAAGACCTTGTTCTCCCCTGAGATGATTTCAGAGCGCTTAAACAACATAGTCCATGCCATCAACGCGGTGAACCGGGATACAAAGGTCATTTTTACGGTATCTCCTGTTCGCCATTTAAAAGATGGATTTATAGAGAATCAGCGCAGTAAGGCACATCTGGTCACCGCTCTGCATGCCATTATACAGGAAGAACAGATCGCTTATTTCCCGGCCTATGAGCTCATGCTCGATGAACTAAGGGACTATCGTTTTTACGGAGCGGACATGGTGCATCCCAATGCCCTGGCCATTGCGTATATCTGGGAACGGTTCGCGTCGGTGTGGATATCAGAAGAAGCCGTTCCGGTGATGGAGGAAGTAGCTGCCATCCAAAAAGGATTGCAGCACAGGCCCTTTTACGAGCATTCGGAACAACATCAAAAATTTTTGGGATCGCTCCGGGAGAAAATGATGTATCTTCAGAAGGAGTATCCGTTTATGGAGTTTTGAGGCCTGCGAGGCTTCCCCCGGCACAAGGAGTCCCTTCCGCACAACTGAGGAGAGGCGTTTAGGCGGAAGGTGCTGTGCAACTAAAGAATACAAATGAGAAAAATTTTATTTGGTGTAATCATCACCCTGGCCATTGTACTGATCTTCAGGTCCTGCACAGAGGATAAAAAGGAGCAAAGCATCCTCGAAGAACACAGTATGCTGATTCAGCAGCAAATATCGAATGTATCCAAACTGGTTGTCACGGAAGGTCATTTTGCGGAAGTGTACAACTACCGGGATTCACAACAATTGTTTGGCCCCCTGATCACTGCAGATAAAAAAGCGCTGGTGGTTGTAAATGCTGAGGTGTCCGTTGCATATGACCTCAGTAAAATTGATTTTCAAATAGAAAAGGATGCCAAAACACTGCATATTAAAAGCATTCCGGAACCCGAGATTAAAATCAGCCCCGATTTTGAATATTACGATGTCACTGCCGATTACCTCAATCCTTTCAATGCAGACGACTACAATACCATAAAAAAGAACGTGAATGCTTCCCTCATGAAAAAAGTAACCGCTTCTTCACTGGTATCCAATGCGCAAAACCGGCTTATCAGTGAGCTCTCTAAATTTTATATCCTTACCAATTCCATGGGATGGACCCTGAGGTACAATGATACCGTCGTAGAGGATAACTTCCCGAAATACTTTACCGCAGATTGATGTAAAGATCTCCTCAAATGTTATCCTGAATGGCTGTATTGCGGGTGTTTTCAAAAAAGATAGAAGTCATGAGACGAACCATAACGGCCAGATAAAGTATATAAAAAAGCAGGATTACTTAGGACAGAGTATAAGGTTTTGTGTTTTAAGAGTTAGGAAACACGCGCACCCCATGCTTGTCATTCATGCTTATTAAGGAATGTATTTGGGATTTCAAGGCGTATACCTGTGAAGGCTTGCAATATGTACATACCTATAACTCCACCGGGGGTCGGACATGGATTCAGGTTGTCACCGCAGCGTTATCTACCAGCGCAATCCCATCGTCGATCAGCTGGCCCGTTTCAGGGTTGTTTTGTTTTACGGTTTCCAGATGTTCTAAAATAGCCTCGGCAAAACCGGTATCATGGTTGTTTTTTGCCAATTCATAGAGCTCTACCGGCAACAGCCAGTCATTCGGGTAATTGTCGCAGATAACATTAAAGACCTTATTCCTTGAGATCGTGGTGTTAATGCCTTCCCGGAAATGCCGGATCTGCTCGTAGTATTGTTCCAGTTTTTTCCGCTCCGCGGATTTCACCGGCTTAATGGTGGTTGACGATAGTTCATGGGTCACAAGGTCGAAGCTGTTCAGGTCCGCGGGGCCGTTAAAGGCCGAAACGATATGCTCGCCCACGGCCATGTTATACAGGCCTTGTTCACGACGGAACAATACCTTTTTATGATGGGTAACGGTGCAGTTATCAAAGGTGATCAGGATAATTTTACCTCTTAAGTTCCTCGTTCCGGTAATAATTTCGCCAGATACCTTGATACCACCCTCAAATTCCAGGGTAATGGTTTTGCCTTCATAGATGTTGTATGCCTTCAGATCCCTGGGGCTCATATCTTCAATGGCGAGGTTGATGCCTTTCAGCTTGCCTACAGGCGAACCAAAACCCCCGGCATGCTGTTTTATACTGTGGCCCACCAATTCTTTTTCCCGGTATGCCAGTGCCGTATTTCCGGAGGTCTGGAAATAGGCCGGTTTATTGTCAAACTCAATAACGTTTTCAAAATTGCCTGAAACCTGTAACCCCGTACTCAATTCTACAGTGCCTAATTCCCTGGAATTGATCAGTTTTTTAATACCCCCCAGCCCCCCTTTTCTGAGCGCCATGGTGTTGGCGAATTCCTCCAGAACCTGACTTAAATAGGCGAAGTCGGGGGTTACAAACAACTGGGGCTGTGGTTGGGTAATATCAAAAGGTGTGTGAGCAGCTTCAATGGAATACGGGATCTTTTTTACTTTTTCAGTCATGCACCAGGCACTTTCTCCGATAGACGAAAGGAGTCCCGCACCATAGATCTTCGGATGATCCGCACTGCCTATCAATCCGTATTCAACCGTCCACCAGTGGAGGTTTCGGATGAGTGCAATTTCACTGGCTTCTCCCATATTTTTTTGAAGTCCCTCGATATTCTTTTCCGCGGCATCAATTTCCTTTTGGGGCGTTCCATGGGCCTCCTTTATAATAGAAAGATGGCGGACTGCTTCGTATAACTCGTAATCCTTTTTGTTGGATATAGCCTTGCACCCTATTTCACCAAATCTCCTCAGGTATTCCGCATATTCCGGGTTGGCAATGATGGGGGCGTGCCCTGCTCCTTCATGAATGATATCGGGTGCCGGCGTGT